>CAUFXR010000083.1 GCA_959596515.1 uncultured Oscillospiraceae bacterium | reverse complement strand
TCACCCCACTTGTTATTCAGTATATCATACTGTCTAACAAATAGGGTGCAGTTCAACGTCACAGGAAAGCGGTTTTCTGTTTCAGCTGAAAGGGGAAAGAACTCAGCTTTGTCAAAGGCAGAAGGCCCCGCTTTGCCGGGGGAAGGCTTTCGTTTTATCAAAGGCAGAAGGCCCCGCTTTGCCGGGGAAAAGGTTCCTCCGTTTCACCTAAGACGGAAGGGTACCTCTCAGCTTTCCTTTGACAAAATAGAGCATGGGCCCCAGATACTGGCGGAAAAGATCTATTGCGATCTATGTCCTGTTAACCTTTGAAGAAGTTGCCTTCAAGATTCCCTTGGAACCGAGCGAAAAGGTGTGCTATAATAGCTTCGCGCCTTAAACGGCGATAAGCTGACGGCCGGAAAATGTGTAAGATGCTTATACACAACAGCCGGTTTCCGATAAATCCGACGGTCTGGCTTTTCCAAAGATGAAATTCAGACGGCTGATCACAGCCAGCGATGCCACCTGTTAGATACGGCCTTTTCTAGACGTTTTAGAGGGTTCTGTACGACAGTGCGCCGGAAAAAGGATACCAAGCTGATAGCCGGTTCGTCGAGAGACGGCTGCCTACGCTTACGATAGTCTATATACGAAAAGAGGATAAAAATGAATGAAAGAGAAGTCGCGGAAATCCGCCGCCGGTTCCGGCCGGAAAAAAGCAATATCACAAATATCCGGGTCTGCTATGTAAATGAGAAGAAGGAGATTATTTCCCAATTCAGCCAATCTCTGGCGATGACAGAACAGGAAGAAACCGAGCAGATTCTAGCGTGTTTAAAACGGTCGCTGTCGGGGGTGATCGGGAAAAACCTGATGGATGTAACGTTTTCTACCCAGCAGGTTGTGAACAGTGAAGAGCACAAATTATTGATGACGCTGAGGGATTCCGCTTTAGATGACCAGGAAGCTCTTCAGATATTTTATCAAAAGATTATCCAATCCTTGTCCCTAGAGGGCCACTATATGATTTTGTTGGCCTTTGATACCTACGATGTTCCCTATCGCTCTAAAGACGGAGAGACACAGGAGGAAGCCTCCAACGAAGTGTATTCCTATTTTGTTTGCAGCGTGTGCCCGGTGAAAATGACAAAGCCTGCGCTGAGCTATTTTGCCCGGGATAACCTGCTGCATAACCGCGACGTGGATTGGGTATTGTCACCGCCGGAAGTAGGATTTCTATTCCCGGCGTTTGACGACCGGGCCACCAATCTTTATAACGCGTTGTATTACACTCGAAATCCGGCTGAGAACCATGAACAGCTGGCAGAGACGGTGTTTCATTGTCAGCTTCCCATGCCGGCGGCGGAACAGCGGGAGACCTTTGACACGGTTTTAGGAGAAACGCTGGAGGAAGAGTGCAGTCTGGAGGTAGTGCAGTCGGTCCAGGAACAGCTGCAGGAACTGATTCAGGAGCACAAGGAAAGCCGGGAAGCAGAGCCTTTGACACTGTCAGTGAATACGGTAAAAAACATCTTGGAGAACAGCGGCGTTTCTAAAGAACGGCAAGAAGTCTTTGAAGGAAAATACCAAGAGGTTTTTGGGGATGATCTGGAAATCAGTCCCCGGAATCTAGTGGATAAAAAGCTCCAGATAAAAACACCGGATGTGGTGATTCAGGTCAATCCGGAACGAGGTGACCTTATCGAAACTCGGCTTATTAACGGTTCCAAGTATATTTTAATTCGAGCGGAAGGCGGTGTTGAGGTAAACGGAGTGGATATCCGCATTCTTGAGGATTAATTTTGCGAAGTATTCGGACATGTTATTTGAAATTTTGACCATCGTGAAATTACTATTGGAGCAAAAACGATGCATTGATGGAATAAGGGCCGGAACCGTAAGTGCCGGAAAATGCCACTAAATTTTTACCTCCGATTTGAACAGATCTCATGCCTTCAAAGTTTCCACTGCAGGCCATTACGCCGTCAATATATTTTGCGGCGGTGATACCGTCTGGAAATGTAAAAATCTGATAATTTTCAGCTGTAATAGTAGAACTCGGAGGGGTTAGCCGGGCGATGACTGTGGCAAGTTTTCCAGTCACAAAAAGATGACAAGTCGAGGCTGCGCTGGCAACTTTCCACCCGTTTTGAGGCGTGAGTTCGTAGACGGTTTGTGATACCGCCCCGATATCACTGGCCGTTGGCATTTGTGCCAGCTTTCCGCTTCCGTCGAGTGTCGCGACACCATTGGCTGCGCCTTTCTCGGATTTTGCAATCAGAAGACTGGTATCTGCGGCGGGACCAGTTTCGCCCTGTGGCCCCTGGGGACCGGGCTCACCTTGCGGCCCCTGGGGACCAGTTTCGCCCTGTGGCCCCTGAGCGCCGGGCTCACCTTGCGGTCCCTGGGGACCAGTTTCGCCCTGCGGCCCCTGAGCGCCGGGCTCACCTTGCGGTCCCTGGGGACCAGTTTCGCCCTGCGGCCCCTGAGCGCCGGGCTCACCCTGCGGTCCCTGAGGACCAGTTTCGCCTTGCGGTCCCTGGGGGCCGACTACTTTTCCAATTATAATCTGCGCCATAGAAAATCCTCCCTAGATCTTGTGTTAGCGGGTTGTTATCTCGCAAATCATCAGGTTGGCGGTTCATGGAGTGCGAACGTTGCGCCTCCGCCTGAAATTCAGTGACGACAGTTTCATTGATCCACAGCCTTGTCCACCTGGTTGATGAAGAAATGACAACCCTTTTTTAATCATAGCTATCAAAGACCAATTTTTGCCCTGATTCCCCTGTTTTTCAAAATACTAAAAATACGGCGCTCTTACACAGAAAAGTCAAAGACACCACGGTCTTACTAAAATAAGTTACTGATGATTTTGAGTTAAGGAAAAATAAATTTCTGTTTCGCGCTCATGGTGTTGCGCATAGGTGTTTAATAACCAAAGTTTATTGTGTGTGATTTGAATCAGAAAGAGTTATGGCGACATTTTTAAGGGGCCTCGAGTAAAACAGGACGCGGATCAGAGGTCTAATATCAGCATCAGATACCAGCTAGTATTTTTTCAGACCGCTGGTAACCTCCAATGTTGTTTTCCACGAGTCTGCTTTAATTCTCTGGATTTCCCTTGTTGAAATGCTAAAGCCGAAAAGTGCTGCTGAATTTGTTGCCTTGAGAATATTATGGAAAAATCAAAAAAGGTCCGCCATGATCAACGGCGGACCTTTTTTTGCAAATAATGATCGCAAAACCCAATATAGGCGCAATTTATGCATTTTTCCTTCCAAAGTAGGCGTCGATTAAAGACAGCAGCCCCTTGAAAAACTCCAGATCCTGATCGGAAAGATCACCGCCAGGCTGAATAATGCCCATTTTCTGAAAATAGTCGGTTAATATGTCGATCCGGTTCTGCAGGACTTCCCGCCCGGAAGGCTCCGCCGATAAATTTTTCTTGGAATCGTCAAAATCGGACAAAGAGCAATCCAATACCCGGGCGAGCGCTTTAAGGGTTTCCAGTTTTGGGTCCTTAGTAGCGCCTGACGTAATTTTATCGATAGTGCCTTTCGGCACGCCGGATAAAACAGAAAGTTCCTCGTTGGTAAGCTTTTTCATTTTTTTCCGTTGATTGATAATTTCCAGCCCCATAAATTCCTATCCCCTTTATTCTAGGCGCAAAACCGCCCCATGCTGAGGTAATTATAGCATATACCAATTAGGAATACAAGACAAAATTTCCGTTAATGGATATTTTTTTCTTAAAAAATGTTGACAATACCCATTAGTGGTGATAATATAAGATAAAAATTAACCGTTAACGGATATAATTTACATAATCAAAAATTAAAAAGGGTATTGAAAGAGAGGAGATTTATGAACCGGGACTCCTGCAGGGGGTGTATTCATCACCGGCCGTTGAGCAACGATGGATACGACCTTTTAAAGTGCTGTCTTTACATTTTAGACACCGGAATTCCCAGAGGCTGCCCGCCGGAGCGGTGCACAAAAAAGCGACTGAAAAAACGGCGGCCCTCTATCAGAGGACTGTAAAAGGGTAAAGTTTTTTCCTGGCTCTGTTTAGCGGATGTCACGAAAATGGCTTTCAACCGGTGAAAAAACAAAAGAATTCCCAAATTGGAAGAAAAGAAGCGGAAGGCCGCGAGCCTCGATTAAAAGGAGGAAAGGCGTAATGACTGGGAGAGCAAAAAAAATATATTTCATTCTAAAAAACAATCAGCCTGAAACGCAGGCGGAGCGAGACATGATTTTAAAAACCGCTGAGGAGATTCTCACCTTAAAACAGTGGCTAGTATTCCGCATGAAAATCAACGGGGAACGCAATAAAGAAATCGCGAAAAAATGCGGTGTCAGCGAAGCGACGATTTCAGAACATTGGGTAACCGGGCTGGAGAAAGTGTCCGAGTCCTGCAAATATATGCTGCCGGTGCTGAAATTTTCTTCAGAGCAAGGCGGCCGGGTCCTATATGAGGAGTGGAACGTCCTATGACTTTTCGTCAGGAGGCGGAACAACGGTATCGGCGAGAGTTGCTGCGGATACGGGAACAAAAAAGAGCGATTTTGTCCCAGGCAGAGGAAGAAAATCCATGCCGGCACGAACAAGAGAGAACACTGGAGACACTGGAAGAATTAGAGCGGTGCTGCAAGGATAATCTTCTGGTGTTGAGGGAACCAATCCCCTCCCGCGTGATTTCCTATTCGGGAGAGGAGGAATCCGGCGCTCACAAGGATCAAAAAATATTTTTTATTGCGGGAGAATTGGAGCATCGTTCGGATAACAGCGCCAATCGAAAAAGGGTGGCGAAGGCGGTAACAGAAATCATGGAACGGGAACTTTCCCCGGAAACCCGCCGGATTATTTCAAGGTATCTATCGGGGGCCTCTAAAAGTCAGATCGCCAAGGAATTGGGGGTCGAGGTCTCCACAGTGACCCGTCGGTACCAACAGGGATTGCGGGAACTGAAAAGATACTGCGGTTGTCTGGAGCAGTACCTGCGGAAGGAGTGAATAGAACAGAAAAGGGAAGGAAAAACGCAGAAGCGAAAAAGAAAAACAACAAGAGAAGAAGCGGCGGGGAAAGGGAAAAACCAGAGAGAAGCTGGGACTGACGGTGAGAGAAAGAAGAGAGTCAGTGAAAGACCGGGAAAGGCGGCGGGGAAAGGGAAAAACCAGAGAGAAGCTGGGACTGACGGTGAGAGAAAGAAGAGAGTCAGTGAAAGACCGGGAAAGGCGGCGGGGAAAGGGAAAAACCAGAGAGGAGCCAGGCCCGACGGCGTGAGAAGGAAGAAAAACAGCGGAAAATCGAGAAAGATGATAGTTGAAGGGAAAGAAACGATAGAAAGGTGGAAAAAGAAAAACGGTCAAAAGGCAAGAAAAGAAGATTTCATTGCGTAAGATTTCCCCAAGAGTGAGAGACAGAAAATGAATAACTCCAATAGGTAACTCTATGGCGGATCGGAGGAAGGGAGAGGCGGCTTAGGAAGCGCTGTATTGGCGGCGCATAACTCTCTGTTGCCCCTGGCCGACAGACTGCCTTCCTGGTCTGCTCCAGCTGATCGGCTTGATTTTTCACGTCGGAACGCCGAATCCCCCGGACGCCGGAATTCCCGAACGCCGGAATCCCCCGGACGCCGGAATTCCCGAACGCCGGAATCCCCCGGACGCCGAATCCCCCGAACGCCGGAATTCCCCGAACACCGGAATTCCCCGAACACCGGAATTCCCCGAACACCGGAATCCCCAGAACGCCGAGATTTCCGGAACACCGGAATCCCCGGAACGCCGGAATCCCCAGAACGTCGAATTCCCCGGACGCCGGAATCCTCGGAAGGAATGGATCAGCGGAACTGGTGGCGCTAAGATAACACGAAAAAAACAGGCTCTGCCGATTTTATTCGGCAGAGCCTGTTTGTGTCAGCGAGATCAAATACAAATGAGGGGGGTAAAAATCAATCGATAACCAACCGATGAATCAGTCGATCACAAATTCGAGAGAAAATTATACGCCCTGAGCCAGCATAGCGTTGGCGACCTTCTCAAAACCGGCGATGTTAGCGCCGGCCACATAGTTGCCGGGAACGTCATAACGGTCAGCGGCTTCAGCGGCTTTGGCGAAGATGTCGGTCATGATTTGCTTCAGTTTCTGATCCACTTCCTCAAAGGTCCAGCTCAAACGTTCGCTGTTCTGGCTCATTTCCAAAGCGGAGGTGGCTACGCCGCCGGCGTTTGCGGCCTTGCCGGGAGCGAACAGGATACCATTTTTCTGAAGATATTCGGTGGCATCCAGGGTGGTGGGCATGTTAGCGCCTTCCGCCACGGCGATGCAGCCGTTGGCGACCAGAGTCTTGGCGTCGTCCAGATTCAGTTCATTCTGAGTAGCGCAGGGCAGAGCCACATCGCACTTAACGGACCATACACCCTTACCCTCGTGGTATTCGGCGTTGGGACGATAGTTCTTGTATTCGGACAAGCGAGCGCGCTTGACTTCCTTAATCTCCTTGATAGCATCCAGATCCAGGCCCTCAGCGTCATAGATCCAGCCGGTAGAATCGCTCATGGTCACTACCTTGGCGCCCAGCTGCATGGCTTTTTCCGCGGCGTAGATCGCTACGTTGCCGGCACCGGAAATAGCGATGGTCTTACCTTCAAGGCTGTGGCCGTTATGCTTGAGCATAGCGTCAGTAAAGTACAGAAGACCATAACCGGTCGCCTGGGTCCTTACCAGAGAGCCGCCGTAGGTAAGGCCCTTACCGGTGAGAACGCCTTCAAAGGAATTGGTCAGGCGCTTATACTGGCCGAACATATAGCCAATCTCACGGGCGCCGGTACCGATGTCACCAGCGGGAACGTCGATATCCGCGCCGACATACTTGGAAAGCTCAGTCATAAAGCTCTGGCAGAAAGCCATCACTTCCCGGTCGGATTTTCCCTTAGGATCGAAATCAGAGCCGCCCTTACCGCCGCCGATGGGCAGGCCGGTCAGGGAGTTTTTAAAGATCTGCTCAAAGCCCAGGAATTTGATGATACCAGTGTAAACGGAGGGATGGAGACGCAGACCACCTTTGTAAGGTCCAATGGCGTTGTTGAACTGAATGCGGTAGCCAGTGTTGACCTGCATTTGTCCCTTGTCATCCACCCAGGTTACCTTGAATTTTAACTGACGGTCCGGCTCGGTAATTCTCTCCAGAAGAGCTTCCTTGCGGTATAACTCCTCATTGCGGTCGATTACCGGGCGCAGAGAGTTCAAAACCTCTTCCGCGGCCTGCAGAAATTCGGGTTCCGCGGCGTTTTTTTGCTTCAGCTTGGCAAGTACTTCGTCGACATAAGACATGTTATTACGCTCCTTTTTAATAATATACTCTCTTTATGCGAATAGCCACTGAGGCTATCTCAAACAAAATTAAAAATCAATAGTCGGCTTTCCGATTCTCTTTTTTAAGTTTAGCAGAATACTGTGAACTGTTTTTTAAGAATTCAAAAAAGAATCGAAAAAATGTATAAAGCCCAGAATTACAAAGATTTTCTCTTGCCCTTATAAAAATTATGCTAGTCACTGCGCTGGCGAGTGTGAAAGTGTAAAAATCAAAGTTGTTCAATGGGTTGGAACAAATCGACCGGCAAAGATTGAGAAATGACGCTGATTTTTCGCTTCTGTGGAGCTACCTTCCCCGGCTTTCGGGAAAAGACCAGAGAAACCGGGGAAGACAGCGGGGAAACCGATCAAACGCTGAACAGCATCTGGCTGTAAGTGGGGTAGGGCCAATACTCTTTGCTTGTCAAGGTTTCCAGTTCGTCCGCGGGGGCCCGCAGCTTTTGCATCAGCCCGATGACGGTATCCTTATAGTAATCCGCCTGAGCTTTCACGTCACAGCCGCAGGGTACTTTTTTCATGGCCTCGTCCAGAGCCTCGTTGGCCTGATACAACTGGTCGCACAGCGCTGACAGCCTGTTCAACCGAGCCTCCTCGGCTTTGCAGGAGATAGCGCTGGAAACGCCTGTTTTATGCAGGACAGTGGAGCTCAAAGCGTCCATATAGCGGCAGACAGACGGGAAGATATCCTTGTTTACCATATCCAGCATGGTAAGAGCCTCGATACTGATGGTTTTGCAGTAGTTTTCCAATAAGATTTCATAACGAGAATGGATTTCCGTTGTGGTATAGATTTTATGTTTGGTGAACAGAGCCTGGTTTTTATCGGAAATGTAGTAGGGAAGCGCGTCTACCGTGCTCTTAAGGTTGAGCAGACCTCGTTTTTCCGCTTCTGCCACCCATTCATCGGAATAGTTATTGCCGTTGAAAATAATCCGCTTATGATCCCGGATGGTGGTCTTGATCAGATCGTTTAAGGCCGCGTTAAAATCATCGGCTTTTTCCAGAACGTCAGCAAACTGGGAAAGCTCTTCCGCCACAATAGTGTTCAGCACGATATTCGGGCCGGAAATAGAGGATTTAGACCCCAGCATACGGAACTCGAATTTGTTGCCGGTAAAGGCGAAAGGAGAGGTTCGGTTCCGGTCCGTGGTGTCCTTAGGGAACCGGGGCAGAATATGGACGCCGACCTTCATCTCGGTTTTATCCTTTTGACTGTAATCGGTGCTGTTCTCAATCGATTCCAGGATTTCGGTCAGCTCGTCGCCAAGGAATATGGAAATGATGGCCGGCGGCGCCTCGTTAGCGCCTAAACGGTGGTCATTGCCGGGACTGGCTACGGAGATCCGCAGCAGATCCTGATATTCATCCACCGCCTTGATGACGGCGGTTAAGAACAGAAGAAATTGGGCGTTTTCCGCCGGGGAATCCCCCGGCTCCAGCAGGTTGACGCCGGTGTTGGTAGAGATGGACCAGTTGTTATGCTTGCCGCTGCCGTTGACCCCATCAAAGGGCTTTTCATGGAGCAAACAGGCCAGACCGTGGCGTTTAGCTACTTTTTTCATAATCTCCATGGTCAGCTGGTTGTGGTCGGTGGCCACATTGGTGTTGGAGAAAATAGGCGCCAGCTCGTGCTGAGAAGGAGCAACCTCGTTATGCTCGGTTTTCGCCAGAACCCCCACTTTCCAGAGCTCCTGGTTCAGATCCGCCATGTAAGCGGCAACCCTGGGTTTGATGGCGCCGAAATAGTGATCATCCAACTCCTGACCCTTTGGCGGCTTGGCGCCAAATAAGGTGCGGCAGCATAGGATCAAATCTTCTCTTTGATCGTATAGCTCCCGGTCGATGAGGAAATATTCCTGCTCGGGACCTACGGTGGTGTTGACCCGGATCACGTCATCCGCGCCGAAAAGCTTCAAAATACGGAGAGCCTGCTTATTGATGGCCTCCATGGAGCGCAGCAAAGGCGTTTTGCGGTCTAGAGCCTCGCCACCGTAAGAATAGAAGACAGTGGGAATGCAAAGAGTGTTTTCCTTAATAAAGGCGTAGGAGGAAGGATCCCAGGCGGTATAGCCTCTGGCCTCGAAGGTGGCCCGCAGGCCGCCCGAGGGGAAAGAAGAGGCATCTGGTTCGCCTTTTACCAGCTCCTTGCCGGAAAATTCCATGATCACGGTGCCGTCCCCCTGGGGACAAATAAAGCTGTCATGCTTTTCCGCCGTAATATCCGTCATTGGCTGGAACCAGTGGGTGTAATGGGTAGCGCCTTTTTCCACCGCCCAGTCTTTCATGGCGTTGGCCACTACATTGGCTACGCTGGGATCAAGACTTTTACCGTTCTCCATGGTTTTTTTCAAGGCCCGGTAGGTCTCTTTGGGGAGCCTGGACTTCATGACCTGATCATTAAATACCATGGAACCGAACAACTCGGGAACGCTTGCTGTTTTCTGTTGAATTTCACGCATCACTAGTACCTCCAAACGTTGGAATTTAGGAGACAGAGAAGGATTCTCAACTAAAAACCGCCCGCGGTCGCGGTAAAGCCGGGGTCCTTTCTTCAGGGGAACTATGTCCTCTTCCCTTATAGAATCATAAATTCGAAGCAGCGTTTTCATAAAATTCCCTTTCTGCCGCTTCCGACATGCTTCCCAGCTTTCTTTCCGGATTTTCTGAATTTCTATAGATTCCCATCAGCTTTTAGAACTTTCACAGGTTTCTACAGGCTTTTTCAAATCCTTTCCGAAAACTTCTTTTTTCTGTCGCTGCTCGGGGCCGCTAAGACCTCCGTCGCGGCGGAGCGGAAAGCGTTAAAAAAGAAATAATATGAAAAAGACGCTACAGATATCCCGTACCTGCAGCGTCTTTGCTGTCTACATGTTGCATTATAAAGCAGGAAGCGGCTGTTGTCAATGGCTTTTTCTAAAAATTTAACAAGAAATGCAAGAATTCATTATTGGTAAATCACGAATTAGGCAAAATACACGAAACAATATGAAAGAATAAAACCAAAATGCAGGAAAATAAATTTTATACTGCAAAGTGATTGACAAAAAACAACAGTAGGCTTATAATGTTCAGCATGAACAAGGGCGTTCATCAAAGGAAGGCCGGGTTTCTGGTTCAGAAGTCCGCTTCCCTTTGATGGACGCCCTTACTTTTTGGTAAGACCACGATACGAAGGAGGAAGAAGCCATGTTAAGGGAAGGGCAAGTGAGAATCCCGTCGGGCTGCGCGATCTCAGGAATTTTCGCTAAGGACGGAAGACGCCTCAGCGGGGAATCCATTGTGAAATCTATTTCCATTATGCACGACAGAAGCAACGGCCTGGGGGGCGGCTTCGCCGGCTATGGGATTTATCCCGAATATAAGGAGCATTACGCTTTCCACGTGTTTTATGATGATAAGGCCGCCAAGGAAGCCTGCGAGAAATTCATTGACGATCACTTTGACGTGGTGAACCTTTCCAAGATCCCGGTAAGAAAGACGCCGAAGATCACCGACGAGCCTTTGATCTGGCGGTATTTTGTCAATCCGCTGCCGACCAAGCTCAAGGACAGCCAGCTGGACGAACGGGAGTATACCGCCCGGTGCGTTATGCGGATCAATACCAGGATCGACGGCGCCTATGTGTTTTCCAGTGGGAAAAACATGGGAGTGTTCAAGGCGGTAGGATACCCGGAGGATGTGGGGGATTTTTACCGGCTGGAGGAATATTCCGGTTACTGCTGGACGGCCCACGGCCGGTATCCCACCAATACGCCCGGCTGGTGGGGCGGCGCCCATCCCTTCGCCATGCTGGATTATTCGGTGGTGCATAACGGCGAGGTCAGCTCCTACGACGCGAACCGGAGGTATATTGAGATGTTCGGTTATCAATGCACCCTGCTGACGGATACGGAGGTCATCACCTATTTGGTGGATTACCTGCACCGGAGGCAGAAGCTGACCTTAGAAGAGGTGGCAAACGTCATCGCGGCGCCGTTCTGGTCCACCATTGAGCAAAAACCGGAACCGGAACGCTCCAGACTGACCTACCTGAGAAACGCCTTTTCCAGTCTGCTGTTGACAGGACCTTTTTCCATTTTACTGGGATTCGACGGCGGCATGATGGCCCTTAACGACCGGCTGAAGCTTAGATCCATGGTGGTTGGGGAAAAGGATGAGATGGTATACATCGCCAGTGAGGAAAGCGCTATCCGTGTGGTAGAGCCCAATCCCGACAGGCTATGGGCGCCGAAGGGCGGAGAGCCTGTCATTGTAACGCTGAATGGAGGTGTCCGCTGATGCCTATTGATTTTATTTATCCGGATTATGAAGTGGTGCGGAATTACGACCGGTGTATCGGTTGTCGGGTCTGCGAGCGACAATGCGCCAATGAGGTGCACTATTTTGACGAAACAGCCAATAAAATGATGGCGGATGAGTCCAAGTGCGTCAACTGTCATCGGTGCGTTTCCCTTTGTCCCACCAGGGCTTTGAAAATTGTGAAAACCGATCATACCTTTAAAGAGAATTATAACTGGACCGGTGACACCATCAAGGAGATCTACCGTCAGGCGGGAAGCGGCGGCGTGCTGCTTTCCTCTATGGGAAACCCAAAGGATTTTCCCGTGTACT
>CAUFXR010000082.1 GCA_959596515.1 uncultured Oscillospiraceae bacterium | reverse complement strand
AGCAGCCCATCGATCTGGATTTCAGCCTTCCGGATTACTGCCCTGATATACAGAAAATTTTGAAATGTCAAATTTACCCCACCATCACAGAACAAACCATTTCTGACCGGCTGGATGTTGAAGGCGAGGTGCTGGTAAAACTGCTTTATCTCGATTCTGGCAAAAAAGCGGTGCGCTGCTGTGAGTATGCCAGTCCTTTTTCCACGTCGATCGCCTTGAAAAAAGCACCGGAAAATCCCAGTTCAGTTGTGACTTATCTAAACACAAGGGTGGATTATGTCAATTGCCGGGCGGTAAGCCCACGCAAGCTGGATATCCACGGGGCGTTTTCCATTCAGGCCCGGGCGGTCTCAACAGTGACTCAAAGCATTGTCAGCAGCATCGAAGAGGAGGATATCCAACAGAAGGTCAACAGCGTGACCCTGAGCAGAGTCTCTTCCATGGCGCAGCAAAGCTTCACCATCAACGAGGTGCTGGAGCTTGGTCAGGGAAAACCTGAGGCGGAAGCCATTGTAAGGACGGATGCCAGCGCCTTGGTAGAGGACGTCAAGGTGGTGGCGGATAAGCTGATCGTAAAGGGTGAGGCCTTGATTAAGGTGCTGTATATGAGCAGCATTGAAAACGGCGCGCTGGAAACGATGGAATTTTCGATCCCCGTCAGCCAAATTGTAGACGCGCCCGGCACCGACGAAGGATGCCTGTGCGACGCCCGGCTGTCAGTGATGGGGTGCTCTCTGCAAATCAGGACCGACAGCGACGGCGCGGACACATTGCTGTCCTGTGAGATGAAGCTGATGGCCACGGCTGTTTCCTATCGGGAAGAAGAGGCGCAGGTCGTAACAGACGCTTATTCCACCAAATACGAACTGAATCTGGAATATCAAACCGCGAACCTGGAACAGCTCTTAGAGGTGATTTCCGATAACGTTCCCTGCAAATCTACCATAGAGATTAAAGAGGGAGGCGCTTCCGGCGTCATTGATGTTTGGAGCGACTTCGCCAGCTGTACCGCGGTAAAAGGGGAAAACGGACAGCTGAATCTGAAGGGGAAATTTAATCTCTGCGTTTTGGCGGTCAATAGCGAAGGCGAACCGGTATATCTGGAAAAAATGGCGGATTTTGAGTTCACCAAGGATCGGACGTCTCTGCCGGAAAATATGAGATGTGAAACCGGGTGCTTTGTGCCCACGGTTACCTATCGAATCAACGGATCCGGCGGCTTGGAGATTCGGGCAGAGGTCCGGGTCAGAACCCTGATCTATCAGAGCGTGGCCTGCAAGGCGATCTGTGGCGTTTCAGCGGATGAATCCCGTCCGCGGCAAAAGGATGAAGCGGCCTCCCTAATTCTTTACTATGCGGAAAAGAATGAAAATGTATGGGATATTGCCCGCAACTACTGCACCGGCGCCCAGGCTATTTTAACGGAAAATGACCTGGATGAGGAAATTCTTTCGGAACGCCGGATGCTGTTCATTCCATTATCATAAGGGGAGGGGAAAATATATGGAAGAGAGAAATATTTATCAAGATATTGCGCAAAGGACCGGCGGTGATATTTACATCGGTGTCGTAGGTCCGGTTCGGACGGGTAAATCGACCTTTATTAAGCGGTTTATGGATACCCTGGTGATCCCCAATATCGATAGTACTTACCAGAAAGACCGGGCGGTAGATGAAATGCCCCAATCCGCCGCCGGCAGAACTATTATGACTACGGAACCGAAGTTTGTACCGGAGGAGGCGGTAGAAGTCAATATCGGCGACAACGCCAGCTTCCGAGTGCGGATGATCGACTGCGTAGGCTATATTGTTCCCAGCGCCCTGGGCTACATCGAGGATGAGCAGCCCCGCATGGTGAAAACCCCCTGGTTTGAAGAAGCCATCCCCTTCAATATGGCGGCGGAGATCGGTACCAAGAAAGTTATCACAGATCATTCTACCATTGGGCTGGTGGTGACCACCGACGGTAGCATCAGCGATATCCCCAGAGAGGAATACGAGGAGGCGGAGGAAAGGGTTATCCGGGAACTTCAGGAGATCAACAAACCCTTTATTGTCCTGCTGAACAGCATCGCTCCCAATTTAAGCGAAACCCATGAGCTGGCAGCAAGCCTGAGCAAAAAATACGGCGTGACGGTAGTCCCGGTAAGCTGTATGGAGCTGGATGAAATCGAGATCAAACGGATTCTCGCCGGAATTCTGTTCGAGTTCCCGGTGAAAGAAGTTCGGGTGGAAATGCCCCGCTGGTTGAACAATTTGGAAAAAAACCACTGGCTGCGAACTGCGGTTTATCGCTCTATCGCTCAGGCCAGCGAACGGGTGGAAAAGATCCGTCAGGTGCAGAGTATTACGGAAACGGTATCCCAGTGTGAGTATATCGAAAGAGCCGAAGTCCTTTCGGTAGATTTGGGCAGCGGCCGAGCGAGAATGTCCATTGCCCTGAAGCAGAACCTGTTTTACCAGGTGCTTGGAGAGAAAACCGGTCTGGCTATCCACGATGAGGGTGGCCTGATGGATTCTATGATGAAACTTGCCAATATCAAGAAAAAATACGATCAGATCGCGTCTGCCTACGAGGATGTTCAGCAGACCGGCTACGGTATCGTTATGCCTACCCTGGAGGAACTGACTCTGCAGGAGCCGGAAATCATCAAGCAAAGCGGGAAATATGGTATTCGGCTCAAAGCCTCAGCACCGTCTATCCACCTGATGAAGACTCAGATCACCACTGAGGTAACTCCCATCGTGGGATCAGAGCAGCAGTCTGAGGAATTGGTCTCCTATCTGCTTAATGAGTTTGAGGAGGATCCCACCAAGATTTGGGAAAGCAATATTTTCGGAAAGTCCTTAAACGAATTGGTAAACGAAGGCCTGCATAACAAGCTGTACCGTATGCCGGAAGACGCCCGAATGAAACTGAAGGAAACCATTGAAAGAATTATCAACGATGGCTGCAACGGACTCATCTGTATCATTATCTAGTTTACTAAAATTTTAAACGAAACGGCTCGATTTTTCAGTAGGAATCGGGCCGTTTTCTCTTGTCAAAAAATAATTAATGCTCTATAATAATTAGAGTGTTTGTGAATATTGATAACAGTTGATAAGAAATTAAGGATGTGTCGGATTATGTTTAAAATCATAAAGAAAGAGCCCCTGAATCCATCCATGACCCGAATGGTCATTGAGGCTCCCTTTGTTGCCCGCAAGGCAATGCCTGGACAGTTTATTATTCTCCGGGTGAACGAAACTGGGGAACGAATTCCCCTCACCATCGCTGATTACGACCGTGAGGCCGGAACGGTGACAATCATTTATCAGAAAGTGGGAAAGAGCACTCTCTTGCTGGATCAGCAGGAAGAGGGCGGCTATCTGATGGACTTTATCGGTCCTTTGGGAAAAGCTTCTGAGCTGGAAGGCTACAAAAAGGCTGCCGTCATCGGCGGTGGCGCCGGATGCGCTATCGCCTATCCTCAGGCAAAGGCTCTGCACGCTATGGGAACCAAGGTGGATATGATCGCTGGTTTCCGTGACAAGGATCTGATTATTCTGGAAAAGGAAATGCAGGAAGCCTCCGATCGTCTGATCGTCATGACTGACGACGGATCCAATGGCAACAAGGGCTTTGTTACCGCTGCTCTGCAGAAGAATATCGACGAGGGTGCCGATTACGATCTGGTGATCGCCATCGGGCCGATCCCCATGATGAAGGCGGTTTCCAACTTGACCAAGCCCTACGGAATTAAAACCATCATCAGCATGAACACCATCATGGTGGACGGTACCGGTATGTGCGGCGGATGCCGCCTGACAGTAGGCGGAGAAACTAAATTCGCCTGTGTGGACGGTCCTGACTTTGACGGCCATTTGGTGGATTTCGACGAGGCGATGAAGCGCCTTGGCACCTATAAGCCGGAAGAAGCCCGGGAGCGGGAAGAACATTGCAGATTGTATGGAGGAATCAAATAATGCCGAATATGCAGCCGAATAAAACTCCCATGCCGGAGCAGGATCCCCATGTGAGAAATAAAAATTTTAAAGAAGTCGCTTTAGGATATACCGATGAAATGGCGCTCAACGAGGCACAGCGTTGCCTGCAGTGCAAAAATCCTGCCTGTGTGCAGGGTTGTCCGGTAAACGTGCCGATTAAGGATTTCATTCACGAGATCGTCGAAGGAAACATGGATAAGGCTTATGAGGTCATCAAGTCCCAGAACTCTCTGCCCGCCGTATGCGGCCGGGTATGTCCCCAGGAAACTCAGTGCGAATCGAAATGTATCCGGGGCATCAAGAATGAGCCCGTAGCCATTGGCCGCCTGGAGCGGTATGTGGCTGACTGGTACATGAATAACCGGGAGCCGGTAGTGACGGCTCCGAAACATAACGGCCACAAGGTGGCGGTGCTGGGTTCCGGTCCTTCCGGCCTGACCTGCGCCGGTGATCTTGCCAAGCTTGGCTATGAGGTCACCGTGTTTGAGGCTTTGCATGCTGCCGGCGGCGTTTTGATGTATGGTATTCCGGAATTCCGTCTGCCCAAAAAGATCGTACAGGAGGAAATCCAGCAGTTAGAGAAAATGGGCGTAAAAATCGACACCGATATGGTAATGGGCAAAGTCCTTTCTGTGGACGAGCTGTTTGAAATGGGCTATGAGGCCCTTTATATCGGTACTGGCGCCGGCCTGCCCAACTTTATGAATCTGCCGGGCGAGGGCCTGGTAGGCGTATACTCGGCCAACGAGTTCCTGACCAGGATCAACCTGATGAAGGCTTATCTGCCTGAATATGATACTCCTATTATCCATCCGAAGAATGTGGCGGTCGTCGGCGGCGGCAACGTGGCTATGGACGCTGCCCGGTGCGCTAAGCGGCTGGGCGCGGAAAACGTGTATATTGTTTACCGCCGCTCCGAGGAAGAAATGCCCGCCAGAAACGAGGAAATCCATCACGCTAAGGAAGAAGAGATCATCTTCAAGCTGCTGAATAACCCGGTTGCCATTCACGGCGACGAGCAGGGCAAGGTAAAGCAGATCGAGTGTGTGGAGATGGAGCTGGGCGAGCCTGACGCTTCCGGCAGACGGCGTCCTATTGAGAAAAAGGGAAGCAACTTCCTGCTGGATGTAGACTGCGTCGTCATCGCCATCGGCAACTCACCGAACCCGTTGATCCGCAGCACGACTGAGGGGCTGGAAGCCAATAAGAAAGGCTGTATCATCGTGGACGACAATACTTTGCAAACCACCAGAGAAGGCGTATACGCCGGCGGTGACGCGGTGACAGGCGCGGCGACAGTTATTTTGGCCATGGGCGCCGGAAAGCACGCCGCTAAGTCTATCGACGAGTATATCCAGTCTAAGGCCAACCAGTAAAAGAAGGCTTTATAGTATTCCACCAACGGTTAAAATTGATAAAATAGTGAAAAGCTTAATGATTCTTGCGAAGCGTTTGAACGGAGTGAATAGATGGAACAGGTACAAGAGAATAAAATGGGGACAGCGCCGGTTTTAAAGCTGATTATCGCGATGTCTCTTCCGGCGATGTTTTCTATGCTGATTCAGGCCCTGTACAATATTGTGGACAGCTATTTTGTGGCCCAGATCAGTGAGAGCGCGCTGACGGCGGTGTCGTTGGCGTTTCCTATCCAGACCCTGATGATTGCCGTAGGAGTGGGCACCGGTGTGGGAATCAATTCCCTGGTGGCCAGACGGTTGGGGGAAAAGAGACAGGCGGATGCGGACTGCGCCGCCAGCCACGGTTTGCTGCTGGGAATCTTTAATTGGATTTTGTTTGCGCTCTTTGGTATTTTCTTTACCAAAATGTTCTTCAGCGCTTTTACGGATATTGAAGAGATTATTACAATGGGTACCCAGTACACCTCTATTGTTACCATATGCAGCTTTGGCATGATGATCGAAGTGAATATGGAAAAGACTCTTCAGGCAACAGGAAATATGATTTATCCTATGGCTTTCCAGCTGGTGGGAGCTGTGACGAACATTATTCTGGATCCGGTATTTATTTTCGGTTTCGCTTTTGTTCCGGCTATGGGTGTAGCTGGAGCAGCGATCGCGACAGTAATCGGCCAGATTTTGGCCATGCTGGTTTCCCTGTCCGTTATTATTTTCAAGGATCACGCGGTTAATATTGATTTCCGTCGCTTTAAGCCTGATTGGCGTATTATCAAAGAAATTTACGCGGTTGGGTTTCCGGGAATCATTATGCAGGCCATTGGTTCTGTAATGGTGGTGGGGATGAACGCGATTCTGTTTACCTTCCCCCAAAGCGCGGTGACCGCCGTAGCGTTTTTCGGTGTTTATTTTAAGCTGCAGTCCTTTGTGTTCATGCCCGTTTTCGGACTGAATCAGGGCTTGATGCCTATTATGGGATATAATTTTGGCGCGAGAAAGAAGCGCCGCCTGAATTCCGCGACAAAATACGGCTGTATCATCGCCCTTGTTTTAATGGCGGTGGGAATGCTTATTTTCTGGTTACTGCCGGATGTACTGCTCTCTATTTTCAACGCTTCGGCTGATATGTTGAAAATCGGCGTGCCTGGGCTGAGAATTATTTCCCTTTGTTTTCTTCCTGCGGCTTTAGGCATTGTTGGTTCCACCTTCTTCCAGGCGGTGGGAAGGGGAGTTAACAGTCTGCTGGTTTCTCTGCTCCGTCAGTTGATTATTCTGTTGCCTGCCGCGTTTCTGCTGTCAAAGTTGGGCGTTGTGGAATGGGTATGGTATGCGTTCCCGATCGCTGAGACTTTTTCGTTCTTTGCTACGATTGTTCTGTATTCCCGGATGTACCGGCGGCAGATACGAAATTTGGAGCAGGAATCGGGCCAGGCATACGGACCCGAAATCGCGTAACAGATTTATCCCGATCTAAAGAAAAACTTTATCGCATGAAAATCCCCGGCGGAAGTTCCGCCGGGGATTTTTTCGTTTTCAGCATGTCTTTCCGCTTTTTTGCATACCCATAGAACAAGGGGGAATGTAAAATGCAGGAAGAAAACTATGGGAGAATGAATTTGGCGGGGCAAGAAGCCGAAGACTCTGTTAACCCTTGGGATGAAACCCTTGAGGAGGAACCAGCAGAAGAACCGAGAATAAAAAGACATTTGCTGAAAAAAAGCGGCCAGCTGGTAACAGTGCTGCAGATCGGTTTATGCGGCTTGATTTTGCTGGCGGCATTTTTGCTGCGTGTGTTCGGTGGTACGCTCTACCAAAATGTGAGGCTATGGTATGAGGAAGAGGTGAATAGAAGTGTTATCGCCGGCACGATTGTGGAAGAGGGAGAAAAGACGTTGCAGGATTTCAGTGCGCAAGTAGGCGAAACGATTGAAAATCTTGGAAAAAAGGTATTGGTATAGCCTTTATGGAATTTACATTTCGGGGTTGCAGGATTTTTGTCAGCTTTTGGTTTGCGGTCATCTTGGCGGTGTCTGCTGTGCTTGATCCCTCAGGAGGCGTTTTGTGCGGTCTGCTGGCGGCAGTAGTTCATGAACTGGGACATTTATTGGAAATGGCGCGACAAAAATGCCTTCCTCAAAAGATCGCGTTCAAAATGTTCCGGGTAGATATGGTAGATCGCGGACGAAACGAGAGAAGCTACCAAAAGGATCTGCGGATCATTTTAGCGGGTCCCGGACTTAATTTTTTGCTGGCTATTCTCTGTTTCCCCGTGTATTTGCTGCTGCCATATCAGTGGCTGGGCGTCTTTTTTTCCGCGAATCTGCTGGTTGGCTTTTTCAATATTCAGCCTATTGTGACCTTAGACGGCGGCGCCGCCCTATATGCGATTTTATCCGCAAAACTGGGGGAAAAGAAAGCGGTTTTTTGGACCAATTTTTTTTCGTTTGCCATATTAGTCCCTTTAGCCGGTGTGGGCTTTTGGATTTTACTTAGAAATCCCTATCAGTTTTCGCTGCTTTTTATCAGTGTTTATCTGATGGGTGTTTTAGTGCTGCAAAAAACCGATTATTTATAAAACTTGGGATTCGGTGTTTTCTGCAGAAAGTAAACTAGTCGCTTGGCTCCCTGACAAAATAAAAGAACACGTTGATTTCGAGTGTTTTACTCCCAACACACTTTAGCGGATTTTGAGAAAAAATGCCCCATTTTAAGGGAAAAAGCTCTTGTCCGCAAAAAGATGATTTTCTCTCCGCTTCGGCTGTTTCCGACAGTTCGAAATGCGAGAGAACTATCGGAGAGAACTAACAGTACTGCTATCAAACATAATAACCGAAAAAGCCCGTAAAATCAATGGTTTTAAGGAATACGGCAACCAATAAGGTCATTCGATTTCGAATGTGTTATGTGATATGGAAAGTGTTAGAAAGGAGCAGAAAATAATGCAAGAAAAACTACTTTATTTACAGGTAAAATCTGAGCTAAAAGCGGCGAAAAGCGGCAAAAAACCGTGAGTTCGAATAGGTTTCAAAAATGGCTGAAAAAAAGCAAAAAAGAGAGAACTTGGAGAGAACGGAGAGAACTCAGGAGAGAACAAAACCCCTTTTCCCACCTACTTTTCAGGCACTCTCAAAATACTATTGGAGAGAACTTTTACACCTTTCTTCTGCTGTTGACCAAAAAGCGCAAAGAGGTGTAAGTGATGATTACAGAAAAATATTGCAACGAGATTTTGCAGCAATACCCCGAATACATAACCAAAGACCAGATGTACCGTATCTGTCATATCAGCAAAAAGACCTGCTTGTTTTTATTGGAAAGCGGTCTTGTGCCGAACATAGATAGCGGCAAAAAAACACGCCGCTTCAAAATCAAGACGGTTGATGTTATTCAGTATTTGAAAGACAGAGATGATTACCCAGAGCTATTCAAAGCTCCAGACGGCTTTTACAAAGGAAAAGGCGGAGATAAAAAAGCTCCGTCCTTTGACGAGGTGTTCACACAAGAGGATTTAATTCGTATGCGGCAGTATTATGAACGACTGCTAAAAAACAACCCAGATGTTATGTCGGTTGAGCAGGTAGCTCAGTTTACGGGCTACAATAAAAATTCGGTTAGTCGCTGGTGCGGTAAAAAAGAGCTGAAATGCTTTTATATCAAACAGCGTTATCAAATCCCTAAAGAGTATCTATTGGATTTCCTTGTAAGCAGATATTTCATAGGAATTGCCGTGAAGTCTGTCAAGCACCAGAGGTTTAATGAGCAAATACGAAAATTGCGTACAGGCAGCGATGGCACAATGGCGTAATTTCTTAAACATATCTATAATGAAAAATAAAACGGAGGTATTCGTTATGAAAGATAAAACCTACCACGCATATCTGGATAGCCACGAGCGACAGTTGGTAATACATAGCCTTGTAGAGCTGAAAAACAGACTGATACAGGAAGGCAGATACACGGACTGCGTTGATGAGCTGATTTTCAAGGTTGTCAACGCTCCTGTTAAGAAAATGAAAATTGAACATATCTAAGGCACATCACACATAGCCGCTTATTCTTATTCACCTAAGAGTAAGCGGCTTTTTTGCGTTCTCTCACTCTTTTACATAGCCGCCTTGACAAAGCGGCTAAATTTATGCGAAAGGAGGACGCACAAATGTCAAATTGCAAAGTGATTGCTCTGACCAATCAGAAAGGCGGTGTCGGTAAAACGACCACGGCGGTCAATCTGGGCGTAGGTCTGGTACAGCAAGGAAAGAAAGTTCTGCTCATTGATGCTGATGCACAGGCAAATCTCACAATGGCACTCGGCTACAACAGACCTGACGATATACCCATAACGCTCTCCACCGTAATGCAGAACATCATAGACGATAAATCTTTTGATGTTTCGCAAGGTATCATACACCATAGCGAGGGCGTTGACCTGCTTCCGTCCAACATTGAGTTATCAGGCTTTGAAGTAAGGCTTATCAATGCTATGAGCCGTGAGCGTGTTCTGAAAACCTATGTAAATGAGGTTAAGAAGAATTACGATTATGTGCTTATCGACTGTATGCCCTCTCTCGGTATGATAACGATAAATGCTCTGGCGGCGGCAGACAGCGTGATTATCCCAACACAACCGCACTACCTTTCAGCGAAAGGTTTGGAGCTGTTGCTTCGCTCTGTGTCAATGGTAAAACGACAAATCAATCCCAAGCTGCGGATAGACGGTATTTTAATGACGATGGTAATGCCCCGTACCAACATTTCTAAGGAAATCACGGCAACGGTAAAAAGTGCCTACGGTCAAAAAATCAAGGTGTTTGATACTGAGATACCGCATTCTATCCGTGCGGTGGAAGCTACCGCAGAGGGCAAGAGCATTTTTGCTTACGACAAAAGCGGTAAGGTTGCCGCAGCTTATGAGCAGTTCGGAAAGGAGGTGGCAGAGATTGGCGAGAAGCAGAGAAACCAAAATCGAGCTGACCGCATACGATGACCTTTTCCAAACGGACGAAAGCCGTGAGGAAGAAAAGCTCTCTAAGATAAGGGATATTCCCATATCGGAGATTGACGAGTTTCCAGACCACCCGTTCAAGGTTTTAATGGACGAGGATATGGAACAGCTTGTCGAGAGCATTAAGCGAAACGGCGTAATGACCCCTGCTACCGTTCGGCTTAAAGAGGACGGACGGTATGAGCTTGTAAGCGGACACAGAAGAAAAAAGGCTTGCGAGCTTGCGGGGCTTGAAACGCTGAAATGCGAGGTTAAAGAGCTGACCCGTGATGAAGCCATTATTGTAATGGTAGAAAGCAATTTACAGAGGTCAACGATTTTACCGAGTGAGAAAGCCTTTGCTTATAAAATGCGGCTTGAAGCGATGAAGCGACAAGCAGGCAGACCCACGAAAGAAAATTATTCCCCAATGGGTAATAATTTAGAGTTTGCCACTTCGAGCGATGAACTTGCCGACAAAGTTGGTGAAAGTAAAAATCAGATTTTCCGTTTTATTCGTCTGACCGAGCTTGTTCCCGAAATCCTGCAAATGGTAGATGAAAGGCAGATTGCTTTTCGTCCTGCTGTTGAAATCTCTTATCTGACCGAAGAACAGCAATACACCTTGCTTGAAGCTATGAGCTACAACGACGCTACCCCGTCGCTTGCACAGGCTATCAAAATGAAGAAGTTTATGCAGGAGGGTAAGCTGACAGGCGAGGTTATCCAGAGCATTATGGAGGAAGAAAAACCCAATCAAAGGGAAAAGCCTGCTTTCCGTGACGAGAGGATAACCAAACTCATTCCTAAATCTGTTCCCAAAGGACAGGAAGCGGATTTTGTTGTAAAAGCGTTGGAGTTTTACAACCGACACTTGCAGCGAAACAAAGCTCAGGAACGATAGCCGCACACCGAGGGCGAGGTCTGCCCGTTTTCGTGGATAGCCGCTTTTTCGGCTTCCCCCTCTCCACACCTCACCCCCTTTTTTACTACCAAGACTATCCGAAAAAGGAATATATGCAAAACTCTTTGTTTGAAAGATTTTCTACCTTTGAGAGCTTCTGAGGTTTTTCGTATAATGAAGCCGCAAAGGAGGTCTATGCTATGCGAAAAAAGATGATTGCAATGCTATTTGTGCTGATATTGACATTAAGCGGCTGTGCTGATATTTCAACAGCTCCCGAAGAAAGTGATAATTATGAGTTTGTAGCGGAAACAGAAGCCGCCGCCGAAACAGAAAGCACAGAAAGCAGTTTTTTCTCGGAAAGTAAAGAAAGTGAAAGTGCCAAAACGGATACTGAGCTTGAAAGCAATGCCAAAGTTACAGAGTATGAGCCTGTTGAAAGCGAAACTTCAAAACAGAACGAGCCTGTATCGCAAGGAAAAAATCAAGTATCTGAAACAAAACCTGCGGTAACGGAAAGCAGCTCTGCTCCTGTCGAAAAGCCAGAGAAAACAGAGCCGCCTGCGGAGATACCACCGCAGACAGTTCCCGAAGATACAAAGCCTAAAACCGCCTATGATTATGAATTTGACATTGAAACGGTCAAGGAAGATTGTATCGGCATTGGTCTGGATATGGGGCTTGCCTTAGACAGCTCACTCACTCCGAGTAATTCTACTTGGTGGAAACCTGTAACGGCATCACAGAACAATCAGGGCGAAGCATTAAAGCAGAGCCTTGAACGCTATATCACATTCCATACTGTCGAAAATCTCGGCGCATACGGAATTGATGAAATCACAACTTTTAATATTTATTGCGAAGCAAGAGGAAACGG
>CAUFXR010000081.1 GCA_959596515.1 uncultured Oscillospiraceae bacterium | reverse complement strand
GGCGGATGCAGGTTCCCGAGGAGCTGATTGTGGAGGCCACCGGCTTCGCCGAGACAGACAACGAGGATATTTTAAACGCCAGGAAAACTTTCCAGGAGCTTAACAAAAAATATAAAGACGCCATCAAGTCCGAGGCGGAGGAGGTCCGCGAGGCCGGCGGCCTGTTCATCATGGGCACCGAGCGCCACGAATCCCGCCGGATCGATAACCAGCTGCGAGGCCGTTCCGGACGTCAGGGCGACCCGGGTACCTCCCGGTTTTATCTGTCCGTGGAGGACGACCTGATGCGCCTGTTCGGCGGCGACCGGATGAAGGCCATTATGGACCGGCTCAACGTGGAGGAAAATGTCCCCATCGAGAACAAGGTGCTTTCCAATTCTATTGAAAGCGCCCAGCGTAAAGTAGAAAGCCGCAACTTTGGCATCCGGAAAAACGTGCTTCAGTTTGACGACGTAATGAACCGTCAGCGTGAGATCATTTACGCCCAGCGCAATGAGGTGCTGGACGGCAAGGACCTGAAGGAGCAGATCCTCAAAATGCTGCGCCAGGCGGTGGAGACCAGGGTGAAGACCTATCTGCCCTCAGAAACGCCAAAAGAGGACTGGAACCTGGAGGGCCTGCGGGATTACTACCGCGGATGGCTGCTGGGACCCGATGATCTTCAGTTCACCCCCTCCGAGGTGGAAAACTTGGAAGCGGATTACGTTATCGATGAAATTTATAAAAAGGCGGAAGCTATCTATGAGGCCCGGGAAAAGGTTTTTGGCTCTCCCCTGATGAGAGAGCTGGAGCGAGTGGTTCTGCTGAAAAACGTGGATACCAAGTGGATGGATCACATCGACGCCATGGAAGAGCTGAAGCGGGGCATCCGGCTGAGAGCGTACGCTCAGCATGATCCGGTGGTGGAATACCGGCTGGAAGGCTTCGATATGTTCGACGAGATGATCGCCGCCATTCGGGAGGATACCGCCAGAATGATGCTGACTCTCCGGCTGCAGGTCCAGAAAGCTCCCGCTAGAGAGCCTGTCGCCAATCCTGACACGCCCAACGCCGGCACTCCCGGCGCTCAGCAGCCTCAGGGCGCCGCTGAAGCAGGCAGTCAGCCTCAGGCGCCGGTGCCGCTGCCGGCACCGGCCCGGTATATCGCCCCCAAACGGGAGCAGGTGGCAAAGCCCACCTCTACCAGCGGCGGTTCCGATGGTTCCGACTCCGCTAACAAAACTGTCCGCAAGGGCAAAAAGGTTGGCCGGAATGATCCCTGCCCCTGTGGTAGCGGCAAAAAATACAAGAAATGCTGCGGCAGAGATGAATAATCCAACTTTTCGGGGAGCGCCGGCATGACGTCCCCTTCCCAAGCGGCATAGCCAAACCGGCTATGCCGCTTGTCCTATCTTTTTGTCGCCGGGAATCGGTCAGGGCCCCGGTCCGTTCTGTCCGCCGGCTCCTTTCGGTCCCGGGCGGCACGTTCCGGATCCGGCGATTTCTGCAAACCCGAAAAATCCAAAATACGGTTTGGGGGGCTTTATATGGACTTTACCGTTATCGATATCAACTCCTGGGAACGGCGGGAACATTTTGAACATTATCTTTCCTCTGTCCCCTGCACCTATAGCATGACCGTCCGTCTGGATATCACAAATCTCCGGAAGCAGGATCTGAGGCTGTATCCCACGATGCTGTATCTGCTGACAAAAACCGTAAACCAATTCGACCAGTTCCGTATGGCCTTCAACAGCAGCGGCCAGCTGGTTCTCTATTCCCGCATGGAACCCTGCTATACCGTGTTCCACAAGGATACGGAAACCTTTTCAAATCTCTGGACCCTCTACTCCGACGATTACACGGTGTTCCTTCGCAGATACGAGGAGGATCTTCAGACTTTCGGAAACGAAAAGGCTTTTCTTGCCAAACCCGGCGTACCGGAAAACAGTTTCACGGTTTCCGCGCTGCCCTGGACAACCTTTGAAAGCTTCCACCTGAACACGACCGATTTCCGCTATCTGATTCCCATTTTCACCATAGGAAAATATTTTCAGCAGGGCGACCGGATCTATCTTCCGCTGGCGGTGCAGGTCCATCATTCCGTCTGTGATGGGTTTCATGTCTGCCGCTTTGTGAACAAGCTGCAGTCCGAGATCGACGCTATCCAGCCAAATCAGGCCAGGGAATAAAAGTTATTTATAATTCTTATTAAGAAATTACAAAGAATGAAATCCGAATACAATAGGAGCGGTTGGTTCTTTACACCAAAAGGAATATCTGGCGTTTTTAGGGGATCAGACACCTTGCTTGGTATTCCGTTTTCCCAAGAAGGGAAGATCAAAAAACCGCTCTTTTCTAGGCACGGATAGGCTTTGGCGCCGGCCCAAATCAAGCGGCGCAGGCCCGAGCCAAGCGGTACCGGTCTGAGCCAAGCGGTGCCGGTTCGAGCCAAACGGCGCTGATCTACTATCAATTTAGGAGGTTTCTGATTTATGCTAGAAGCACTGAAACAACAAGTATGGGAAGCCAACTTACTTTTGCCTAAGTACAATCTTGTGGTATTTACTTGGGGCAACGTCTCTGGTATTGACCGGGAAAAGGGACTGTTTGTCATTAAGCCATCCGGCGTGGATTACGATAAGCTGAAGCCGGAGCACATGGTGGTCGTGAACCTGAAAGGAGAAAAGGTTGAGGGCGATTTGAATCCGTCCTCCGACACCGCCACCCACGTGGAACTTTACAACGCGTTTCCCAACATTGGCGGCGTAGTGCACACCCATTCCCGCTGGGCCACCATTTGGGCCCAGGGCGGCCGGGCGATTCCCGCCTACGGCACCACCCACGGGGACTATTTTTACGGCTCTATTCCCTGCACCAGAGCTATGACTCCTAAGGAGATCGGCGGCGAATATGAAAAAGAGACCGGCAAAGTCATTGTGGAAACCTTCCAGGGCAAGGATCCTGATCATATCCCCGCCGTGCTGGTAAAATCCCACGGTCCTTTCACCTGGGGAAAAGACTGCATGGAAGCGGTTCACAACAGCGTGGTATTGGAAGAGCTCGCCATGATGGCCTGGCATACGGAAAACCTGGCGAAAGAGCAGGTTCCGTCCATGCAGCAGGAGCTGCTTGACAAGCACTTCCTTCGCAAGCACGGCGCCAACGCTTACTACGGTCAGAAATAAAAGGATACCTATCGTCCCGCTTGGGAAAACGGCGGGAATGAGCAAGCTTTTTGGCCCCTATTTAGGATAGCTTATTGGGAGTGCCCACTTCTTGTTGGGCTATTTAGGAACGACTTATTCTCGGCAGTTTGTTTTCTGTATTCTATTTAAAACCTGCTTTTTTGGGCAACTCATTTCAGCGGCTTATGGTTCCTCCGTCAGCGGAGGAAAATTTAAAAATTGGAGAGCTATTGATACAAAAAGGTAGGAATGATTTTCCTACCTTTCCCTATAGGAGTATCTTTTGAATCAAAGCCATCCATAAAAGGAGACAGAGATCACAAATGGCGATTGAGCGCGTACGGGAATATTTTAAACAGTGGGATCTGGAGGATCAGATCATGGAATTTGACGTTTCCAGCGCCACCGTGGAGCTGGCGGCCCGGGCGTTAAACTGCCGGCCTGAGCGGATCGCCAAGACTCTTTCTTTTCTGCTGGGAGAGCAGTGCATTTTAATTGTCGCCGCCGGCGACGCGAAAATCGATAACGCCAAATATAAGGCGACTTTCGGGACGAAAGCGAAAATGCTGTCCGTCGAGGAAGCGGAGACCCGCATCGGTCACGCGGTAGGCGGCGTATGCCCCTTTGCCGTGAACGAAGGGATAAAGGTCTATCTGGATCAATCTTTGAAACGGTTTGACACCGTCTTTCCGGCCTGCGGCAGTTCCAACAGCGCCATCGAGCTGACGCCCCAGGAGCTGGAGCGTTACGCTTCCAACTTTTCCGGCTGGGTAGACGTCTGTAAAAACTGGCAGGAAAACGGTTGATCCTTTTTGAGTTTGACTGTTATACTTATGGTTTTCGTCCTGTCCCAATCAGAATTTTTATTAAGCTAAATCGTCAAAAATATCTTCCTGTGATAACGTATTGAGCGATCGCTCTGTGGTGTTCTCTTCGCCGGACTAAAGGGGATCATTTGGCTTTTGTTGTCTTTCAGAGTCCAGAAACAAATTTTCACTTTGGCATCCTTATCTTTTCAAAACGGACAAATCACTTTCCTTTTGCCCCATTTCCTTTTCTGAAACCGGGCAATTTTTCTGTTTTCCCGGCAACTTTTTCAAATCCGCTAGGTTTCCTCAGGGGCTTCTGTCTGCCTTTTCTCATATGTGACTGAAAATCTTTTATTTTATCGTTTTTATTCGCCGATATAACCAGATCTCTTTTTGTTTCTTAGTCGTTTTTTTAATACAGTCGAAGTTTTTATTCCACGATCAGGCCTTTCAGGAAGTTACCGGGACATAGACGAAGCCGGTGGGCTTCGTCTAAATTATTTTTACTTTTACTTTCGACTTTTTTCTGCCTTTTTTGATCTTCTTTATCAGGAGGGTTTCCTATGATAAAACGACTTGTCTATATCTTTCTCGCTGTTCTGCTGCTGATGGGATCCGCTGCCTGCTCCCAGAAGGAGTCCTCGCCGGAGGCCTCGACCTCATCCGAGTCTCTCAAGGAATCCCTTCTTCCTACCACGCCTTCGGCGGTGTCTTCCCGTGAATCGAAAATCCCTGATAAGATCCCGTCCTCCAGCCAGGCTGAGGATGAGGATAAAGATCCGAATTCCTCAGAATCCAGCGACTCTTCGGAACCTTCCGAACCGGAAGAACAAAGCCAGGTGGTGACCATCACCTTTCCGGAAGGGGAATCTCTGACAGAAATTTTCACCACACTGGAGGAAAACGGCGTCAGCGCCTTTGACGATCTGATGTCCATGGCGGAGAACTATGACTACAGCTATTATCCTTTGATCGCGGCGGCTCCCGCCAGCGGACGCTGTTTCCGGCTGGAGGGATATCTGTTCCCGGACACCTATGATTTTTATATCGGGGAAAAACCTCAGGACGCCATTGGCCGGTTCCTGCGAAATTCCGAAGCCAGAATTACCGACAGTTACCGGCAGCGGGCGGCCGAGATGGGATACACTATGGATCAGATTCTCACTATCGCCTCTCTGATCCAGCGGGAGGGCTCCAACCCTGCCGAGGTTTCCAACATCGCCGCGGTGATCTATAACCGTCTGAACGCCGGTATGCAGCTGGAGATGGACGCCACCATCACTTATATCGAATCCGATGTGATCCCTTATTTTTCCGGGGACATCGATCCCTTCCGGGCCTTGTACAATACCTATAAGTGTCCGGCTCTGCCCGCCGGTCCCATCTGCAATCCGGGACTTTCCACCATTGAGGCGGCCTTGTACTCCTCAGATGCGCCTTATCTCTACTTCTGCCATGACGCCGACGGCAACTACTATTACGCCACCACTTATGAGGAACATCAGCAAAACCTGAGGAAAGCCGGCATCGGCTGAGCGCAGCCTCCTTTCCGGCGGGATTCCCGTCACCGGCTGTTTCCTTTCGGCTGGCCGATTGGCCCGGCCTTTGAAATCAACTTTTTGGGCTTTCTCCGGTTTCACCGGCGGATCCCCATTCAGAAAAGGCGCCCGGAACAAATCGTTCCGGGCGCCTTTTTATAAAATCCAAAGTGAGGGTTTCCTTGATTTCGTTTTCTTGATTTTGCCTTATTTTGACTGGATGCTGTTCAGCAGACCGCCTTTTTCAATGATATTCTGGATAAAGGGCGGGAACGGCTGGGCCTGATAGGTTTTCCCTGTGGTTACGTCGGTGATCACGCCGGTATCAAAATCCACATCCACCTCGTCGCCCGCCTTGATCGCCTTGGCGGCCTCCTCGCACTCCATAATCGGCAAGCCGATGTTGATAGCATTGCGGTAAAAGATCCGGGCGAAGGTAGAGGCGATAACCACAGAGATTCCCGCCGCCTTGATGGCGATAGGGGCGTGCTCCCGGGAGGAGCCGCATCCGAAGTTTTTATCCGCTACCATGATATCGCCGGGCTTCACCTTATGGATAAACTCCTTGTCGATGTCCTCCATACAGTGAGCCGCCAGTTCCGACGGCACCGACGTGGTCAGGTACCGGGCGGGAATGATCACGTCTGTATCCACATTGTCGCCGTATCTATGTACAAAACCATGCGCTTTCATTGGTGTTCTCTCCTTCCTGTCCCTTAAACTTTAGCCGGGTCTGTAATGTAGCCGGTCACCGCGCTGGCCGCCGCTACCGCCGGACTGGCCAGGTATACCTCGCTGTCCACGTGGCCCATGCGGCCTACAAAGTTCCGGTTGGTAGTGGAAACCGCCCGCTCTCCGGCGGCCAAAATTCCCATATGCCCGCCCAAACACGGGCCGCAGGTAGGTGTGGAAACCACGGCACCCGCCCGGATAAAGTCTTCGATCAGCCCTTCTTTCATGGCGTCCAGATAAATGGTCTGGGTGCCCGGGAACACGATGCACCGCACATTTTTCGCAACCTTTTTGCCTTTCAGCAGGCTGGCTGCGATCCGCAGATCGCTGAGCCGGCCGTTGGTGCAGGATCCGATGACCACCTGGTCGATCTTCACCTGGCCCACGTTGTCGATGGTGCGGGTATTCTCCGGCAAATGGGGAAAGGCCACGGTGGGACGCAGGGAGGACAGATCGATCACGTACTCTTTCTCATATACCGCGTCCTCGTCGGCGGCGTATTCCACCGGCGTACCCTGGAACCGCCCGTTACAGTAGGCGCGGGTTACGTCGTCTACTGGGAAAATACCGTTTTTTGCTCCGGCCTCAATGGCCATGTTGGCGATGCAAAGCCGGTCGTCGATGGAAAGATACTGTAACCCATCGCCGGCGAACTCCATAGATTTATACAGGGCGCCGTCTACGCCGATCATGCCGATGATATGTAAAATCACGTCTTTGCCGCTGACCCACTGGGCAGGCTTGCCGGTAAGGGTGAACTTCAAAGCGGCCGGCACTTTAAACCAGGCTTTTCCGGTCATCATACCCGCGCACATATCGGTGGAGCCTACCCCGGTAGAGAAAGCCCCCAGCGCGCCGTAGGTACAGGTATGGGAATCGGCGCCGATCACCAGGCTGCCGGGGCCCACCAGGCCCTGCTCCGGCAGAAGGGCGTGTTCAATGCCCATACGGCCTACGTCGAAATAATTCAGGATGTCGTATTGATTGGCGAACTTGCGGACTTTCAGGGTCTGCTCCGCCGCCTTGATGTCTTTGTTAGGGGTAAAATGGTCCATCACCAGGGCGATTTTATCCTGGCTGAACACGCCTTTGGCGCCGCATTTCTCAAACTCGTTGATGGCCACCGGAGCGGTTACATCGTTGCCCAGTACCAGATCCAGATTAGCCTCGATAAGCTGGCCGGCCTCCACATGATCCAAGCCCGCGTGGGCCGCCAAGATTTTTTGGGACATTGTCATACCCATGGCGGAATCTCTCCTTTATCTTAAAATTTCATTTTCTGCCTTTATTATGCCACAGGACTTGCGGCAAAAATGTATTATATGATACAATTAAATAAATTGTTCCCCCCATCCCGGGGAGACGGGCTTTGGGCCCTTTTTCAAGGCATTCCCTGGGCGGCCCATAGCTTTCTTCCGTTAAAGCTCCGGGGCCAAAATCGCCGGAAGCTCTGGAAACCGCCGAAATCGGGATTCAGCCTGTGGCTGTCCGCGGCAGGGAGATTCCCACGAAGGCGGGAGCGTCAAAACGATCACATCAAGGAGGCGACGCGTATGTACGGGGACGCTTATCCCCTCAGTCCGGAAACGGATCTCTGGCGGCTGTTTGCCAAAAATCTTCCCACCCGGACTTATGAAAAGGATCAGATGATTTATTGGCAGGAAGAACAGGCGGACTGCTTTTACTGCATCAAAAAAGGGCGGGTTAAGGTGTTTTTAAGCTCAGAAAACGGCATGGAAAAGACCATCACCATTGTGGAGCAGGGTATTTTAGGGGAAGCCGCCTTTTTTGATCACATGCCCAGGGTATCCTCCGCCAAAGCCTTGGTCAAAACCGAGCTGATCGCTATCAACCGGAACGGCCTGATCAAAAGCTTCAGCCAGGATCCGGATCTGGCCGTCCATTTACTGGAACTCATGGCCCACCGGGTGCGGCTGCTTTCCGAACAGGTAGATAACATGACCTTTCTGCAGGCGGATCAGCGGGTGGCCCAGGCTCTGCTTCGCAACGCCGTTTCCGGGGACAACGGGTTTCTTCAGGTGGGCCTGACCCATGAGGAGATCGCAAATCTGGCTGGCACCACCCGGGTGACGGTCAGCAAGCTGCTGACCCGGTTCGCGAAAAGCGGCTGGATCGATACCCGATACCGTGCGGTGGTCATCAAAGACCCGGCGGCTTTGAGAAACTTTTCCAAAGAGTGATCTTGGGGTTTCGGGCTGATTCAGATTAAGTTTAATCGGCTCGTGTTACCTTCAGGCTGACTCGGGTTGGGAAAAAACTAGCTCGTGTTACCTTCAGGCTGACTCGGGCTGGGAAAAAACTGGCTCACGTTACTTTCAGCCTGACTCGGGCCGGCCAAAACTGGCTCACGTTACTTTCAGCCTGACTCGGGCCGGCCAAAACTGGCTCACGTTACTTTCAGCCTGACTCGGGCCGGGCAAAACTGGCTCGTGTCACCTCAGCCTGACTTGGGCCGGGCAAAATCGGCTCGCGTCACCTCAGCCTGACTCGGGTTGGGAAAAAACTAGCTCGTGTTACCTTCAGCCTGACTCGGGCCGGGCAAAACTGGCTCGTGTTACCTTCAGGCTGACTCGGGCTGGCGCAATTTGATTGTGATCGCCTGCGATCGGCTTTAGCAAAGAAGCCCCGGTAAAACCGGGGCTTTCCCATTCAGTGAAATCCAGGCGGGAACAGGCGCTGTCTGATCGAAGCGGGGGAATCCCGCGGGTAAGTGCCGGGCTGTCAAAAAAGCGGCGGCAGTTACCGATCGGACAACGGGGTGTATTCCCGCACCTCTTGGATACATTTATACGCCGGGCGGATAATCTTTCCGGCGTTGGCCAGCTCCTCGATTCGGTGGGCGCTCCAGCCGGAAATTCTGGCGATGGCGAAGATGGGGGTAAAGAGTTCGGTGGGAAGATCCAGCATACTGTAAACAAACCCGGAGTAAAAGTCCACATTGGCGGAAACGCCTTTGTAGATTTTTCTTTCCTCGGCGATGACCTGAGGCGCCAGGCGCTCCACCATCGAGTAAAGCTGGAATTCCTCTTCCCGGCCTTTTTCCTTGGACAGGCTTTCCACAAAGGCCTTGAAGATGTTGGCTCTCGGGTCGCTTAAGGAGTACACCGCGTGGCCCATACCGTAGATCAGGCCGGCGTTGTCGAAGGCCTCCTTATGCAGCAGCTTTTTCAGGTAATCCTTCACCGCGTCCTCGTCGCTGTAATCGGAGATATGTTCCTTCATATCGTCGAACATTTTGACCACCTTGATGTTGGCGCCGCCGTGCTTCGGGCCTTTCAGCGAGCCCAGGGCCGCCGCGATGGCGGAATAGGTATCAGTGCCGGAAGAAGTCACCACATGGGTGGTAAAGGTGGAGTTGTTTCCGCCGCCGTGCTCCGCGTGGAGTACCAGGGCGAGGTCTAAGATCTTAGCCTCCAGCTCGGTATATTTGCTGTCCGCCCGCAGGCAATACAGAATATTTTCCGCGGTGGAGAGGTCGTCCTGGGGCATATGGATAAACAGGCTTTGTCCGTCGTGATAGTGGCGGTAGGCCTGGTAGCCATAGACCGAGATCAGGGGGAACAGGGCGATCAACTGCAAACACTGGCGCAGTACGTTGGGGATACTGATATCGTTGGCGTTGTCATCGTAAGAATACAGGGTCAGCACGCTGCGGGCCAGGGTGTTCATCATATCCGGGCTGGGCGCCTTCATGATGATATCCCGGACAAAGGCGGTGGGAAGGGTGCGGTAATTCGCCAGCAGGGCCTGAAACTCCTCCAACTCCCGCTCGTTAGGCAGCTCACCGAACAGCAGCAGGTAAGTAGTTTCCTCGAAGCCGAACCGTTTGTCCTTTAAAAATCCCTCGACCAGATCCGCGATATTGAAGCCGCGATAAAACAGCTTTCCCTCGCAGGGTACGGATTTTCCATCTACCACGTCATAGGCCTGCACATTGGCGATTTCTGTCAAACCCGCTAAAACGCCTTTTCCATTTAGATCCCGGAGGCCTCTCTTTACGTCGTATTTGGCGTAAAGATCCGGGTCAATTTTCCCATTTTTCAGGCAACGTTCCGACAGTTGTAAAATTTCTGGGGTAATCTCTGAAAATTTCTGAAACGGCATTTTACATTCTCCTTTCGGCGGGTGGTTCCCGCATACACTTCCGGCCAAGCGCCGGAATAGTCCTTTCTGTGTTCACTTTATTTCTTTTAAAATAAATTCAATAGGAAACCATGGAAACTTCCGGACCGGAAAACGCCATTTGAGTCAAAGGCCCGCTCTGGCGTTCCCTGTCTTTTCCCGAAAGATAGAAAGGTCCGTTTTTCCATTTCTTATTTTTATGTTCCGCCGCCGATTGCCGTTTCTTTCATTGATTTTAGACTCAGTTTCCCAGAAGAATATCCTCCGCGTCTTTGATCAGCTTATATTCGATAGAATCCACCAGGGCGATCCAGCTGGCGTCTACCACGTCGCTGGAGGCTCCCACGGTAGTCCACACCCGTCTGCCGTCGGTGGAGGAGATGAGAACCCGCACCTTGGCGCCGGTGGCGTTTTTGCCATCCATCACACGAACCTTATAGTCGATCAAACGCACCTTTGACAGCGTAGGATAGAACACTTCCAGGGCGGCCCGCAGAGCCTTATCCAAAGCGTTTACCGGGCCATTGCCCTCTGCCGCCATCAACTGGAGCTTTTCACCCACCCGAACCTTTACCACCGCGCTGGCGCTGGCGGATGGATCTGTGGGCCGGCTAGATATGATCTGATAGTGAATCAATTCGAAAAACGGACGATAGGTGCCCGTATTTTTACGGATCAGCAGCTCAAAGCTGGAATCGGCGCCGTCAAACTGATAGCCCTCGTTTTCCAGTTCCTTTAGCTTTTTCACAATTTTTCCGGTTTCCGGAGAATCCTTGGTAAGCCTGGGGCAAACCTTCTGGATCTTACTGAAAACCGCGGCCTTGCCGGAAATCTCTGACATCAGGAACCGGCGTTCGTTTCCCACGGCCTCCGGCGGGATGTGCTCAAAGGACCGGGAAAGCTTCATCACCCCGTCGGCGTGCATGCCCGCCTTGTGAGCAAAGGCGCTGCTGCCAACATAGGGCTCTGTTTTATTCAACATCACATTGGAGATCTCGGCGATAGCCCGGGCTGTCGGGGTCAGCAGCTTCAGATTTTCCTCCGGAATACACCGAATACCTCTTTTCAGCTGCAAATTGGCCACAACCGTAGACAGGTTGGCATTGCCGCACCGCTCGCCGAAGCCTAAAAAAGTGCCCTGTACCTGAGAAGCTCCCGCCTCTACCGCCATGACGGAGTTGGCCACCGCCATGCCGCCGTCGTTGTGGGTGTGAATTCCCACCGTCAGTCCCGGGAACGCCTCCACCACGGCCTTGGTGATTTGGGCGATCTCGTCAGGAAAACATCCGCCGTTGGTGTCGCACAGGGCCACACATCCGGCGCCGCCTTTCTGGGCCGCTTTCAGGGCTTCCATGGCGAATTCCGGGTTCTCTTTGTAGCCGTCAAAGAAATGCTCGGCGTCAAAAAATACCCGCTTGCCCCTGCCGGACAAATAACGGCAGGTATCCTCGATCATGCTCAGGTTTTCTTCCAGGGTGGTCCCCAGGATCTGGGTCACGTGGAGATCCCAGCATTTGCCGAACACCGCCACCGCCGGTGTATCGGCGGCAAGCAGCGCCTTGATATTGTCGTCGTCCTCTGCCTGGATCCCCTTTCGGCGGGTGGAACCAAAGGCCACAAGCTGAGCGTGCTTCCGCTGGGTTTCGTTGACCCGCCGGAAAAACTCCAAATCTTTGGGGTTCGAACCCGGGTTCCCCGCCTCGATAAACGTGACCCCCAGTTCATCCAGCTTCTGTACGATAGCCAGCTTATCCTCCACGGAAAAGGAAATTCCCTCTCCCTGGGCACCGTCTCTCAGGGTAGAATCGAAAATTTCAACAGATCGTTCCATGATGCTTTTCC
>CAUFXR010000080.1 GCA_959596515.1 uncultured Oscillospiraceae bacterium | reverse complement strand
GCACCGGGCAAGGAACTAACGGCGCTGGGTGAGGAACTGGTGCTAGGCAAGGTACCGGCGCCGGGTAAGGAACTAACGGCGCTGGGTGAGGAACCGGTGCCAGGCAAAACGTTTGAAACTGTTTCCCTCGAAAACTTTCATCTGTAAAAAGCCGCCTGCCTTTCCGAATAGCTTTTCCTTGGGAAAAGGGTATCTTTTTCTGCTTATTTTCCCTTATAATATTTCCCCTATAAAATGAGCAAACAAAAAGCCCCCGTGAATTCGGGGGCTTTCATTTTTTGGAAAAGCTCCGGAAGATCCATAATCCGCGCCCATGGCTGACCGTGATTGGTCTCTTCTCCCTATTCGGTCTTTGGTGAACTAACCCCGGTGAGTTAACCCCGGCGAGCTAACCCCGGCGAGTTAACCCCGGCGAGTTAACCCCAGTGAGTTAACCCGGCGAGTTAACCCCAGTGAGTTAACCCGGCGAGCTAACCCCGACGAGCACCATACCGTTTGGGGGCTTAAACGGGTAAAGGAAAAATAACGCAGTCTGTCTTTTCCTGCTTTTCAGATCTTCAGCTCAATATTACTGATGGTTTCCTTACACAAGAGATAAACCAAGGCGCTGACGCCGGTATTCCAAAAGAATACAGGAAGTCCCATCAAGAAGGAAGGCGCCTGGAAAACTACCCCCAGTACAATGCCGACAACCACACCGGGGGCGGTGCTAACCATTAGCACCAAAGCGTACAGCATTAAAATCAGGCCTTTATTGGCCATTTGGCCAAACAGTCTTTCCGAAAGGATGTTAAAAGAGGTGAACAGGAAGCCGAAGCTGATGAACATCAAAAAGCAAATGATCACCGTCATCGGATTCGCTTTTATTAAAACGCCTATCAGCGGGAACACCACAAGGCCGTCGGCGATAGGAGTGAGCAGGCTGGTGAGGCTGGCAAAAAACAGCTTTTTGAAAGGGCTCTGGGGAATCATATACAGATATGGTTTCATCATCTCCTTGCTCCAGGGGCCCGCCGCGTTGAGGAAAAACAGCACGTAAATCAGGGTGATGGTAGCGATCATCATAATCAGGTTAGAAGACATTGGCTCTCCGTCATCGCCGGCGTTCATCATCACGACAGCGATAAAAGCGCCTACCCCGGCCAGCATGATGGTAGAGCCTCCCCAGAATACCAGAGGGGAATGGCGGTGCATTTCCTTTATCTGTTTGAAGAAAAAGGTGCTGGCGCCCCAACCATGGCCGATTCCCACGGTTTTCACCTTCCGGACCTTTTGTCCCGGCAGGTTCATATTGATATTACCTTCCTTGGCCGCCTTTTTCACCTCGTAGGTGGTCTCTGTGTTCTGCAGCACATCCTCGTAATAATCGGAATCGCTTTTCAGAAACGCCAGCAGGGCGATCAGGGTGGCCGCCGCCAGCAGGGCGAAATACACGACTCCCATCAGATCGAATCCCCGGATGACGCTGAAGACTCCGCCGGTCATCCAGCCAAAAATGGGAACCCACAAAAGATAGGGATCCGTGACGGCGGCATAGACGGTCTCCATGGAAAAGCCCTTGTCATAAACCGTCATGGCCACATAGGCCAGCACCAGAAGCACTACCGCGTATAAAAGTCGCTTGATGGCGCCGCTTCTTTTCCGGCTGCCATTGCAAAAGCTGTAAATCAGAATGGTGAATATCTGGGAGATCAGCAGTGACACGATAAATCCGGCGAATAGCAGCACAGTGTCCAGGGCGGTGATACCAAAAAACTGGACCGCCATGCTTCCATAAGCCACCATACAGCAGGCGATGAGCACAATCATCCCCATTTGCTTCATCAGGCCGTAAATCAAAATCTTCTTAGGCGAAATGGGAGAGATAAACAGCATATTCACGTCTCCCATGCTGAAAAACGTGGAGCCGGAATCCACACCCTTGATCAGGTTGATCATGACGATAAACATCAGCAGAGCGTAATAAATACCCTGAAGAATCCGGATATCCATAAATTCCGGCAAATCCTCCTGAGGAGAAAACGCCATGGACAGGGCGGAAAACAACAGACAGACCACCACAAACAGGTAGACCACCAGCTTGCCCGGGTGGCGCAGAAGTTCCAATAAGTTATTTTTTAGGGATTTTCTCAGAATGAACGCGATCGAACTCATATCAGCCACGCTCCTCCTGGGTGCGGGGAGATTCCCCCTCGGTGATGTCGAAAAACAGCTGCTCTAGATTCTCGCCGTACTCCTCGATCTCTCTCCTGGTGCGGGAGGCTACAATCTGTCCTTTCATCATGATCAGAGTCTTGTCCCAAAGGTCCTCCACGCTGTCCAGCATATGGGTGCTGATCACCACGGCGCACCTCTGGCGCTTCATTTCCAGCATCATCTGCTTCAATTCCTTGATGGCGTGAGGATCTAACCCCACAAAGGGCTCGTCAAACAGCACAACCTGGGGCTGGGGCAACAGCGCACAGCAAATACTCACCTTCTGCTGCATGCCCTTGGAAAGTTCCTTGCCCAGCTTTTTTACCTTGTCGCTTAGTTCCATCCGTTCTAAAAGCTGATCCGCCCGCTGTTTCCAGTCCTTCACCCCGTAAGCCCTTCCGATAAACTCTAAATGCTCGTAAACCGTCAGGGAATCGTACATCACTGGAAGCTCGGGTATGTAGCCGAAAATACGCTTGGCCTCCAGAGTCTTGTTCCGGTAGGGACCAATCAGGATCTCTCCCTGAAACCGCAGCAGTCCGGCAATGCATTTGATCGCCGTGGATTTCCCCGCGCCGTTAGGCCCTACCATCAGGGTGATCTGCCCATCCTCCGCGGTAAAGGTGACTTGACTGTTCGCCAAAACATCGCCGTAACGCTTGGTCAAATTGTTTACTGTTAGCATAACTGTTCTCCTCGCATAATTGTTTCAAAGGGAGTCTATTGATCATCGGCTACGGAAACACCGCGGCGTCACAGCCCAGAACAACTGGACAAACCGCTTTCCGCTGACTGTCCCTTCGCTGGTTTCCTTCCGCTTGGCCGCCGGCTGGCTGGTAATCCCTCAGCAGGCTCTCTGGCCCCGTCGTCTGACCGGTAATCCCCGGCGAGCGCTTCTTGGCCTCGTCGGTTGACTCTTAATCTACCTTTGGTTAATAATAGAAGTTTCCTTCCGCAATCGCGGGAACCATGGCAAATATCGCGACAAATATGCCGATAAAGGCCAAAATCATCAGCACATACATAACGATTCCCCAGATCAGCAGGGTCTTGGCCTTTTTCTGCCGCTGAAAGGTTTCATCCGTGGGATAATAAAGTCCAGCCCCGCAGTGGCCGCACTGACGGGCGCTCAGCGGATTGCCCCATCCACAGTTGTAGCATACATAAATTCTTTTGAGGGGCTCGTTTCTGATACAAAGATAGATAATCCCTGGTATCAGCCCCAGAAGTCCTACCAACACGCCCCACATGGTGGCGTTGTCGTTCCATTTGGATTTCGCGTCGTTATAAACCGCACAGCCGAACAGCACCGAACCCGCGATCGCCGTCAGGAACACCAGTATGTACAGCGCGATCATCCACCATACCATCGCTAAAAGATTCATAAAAACCTCTCCTTCCGATTTTTTCTATTTTCAAAACCTATTTTTAAAGCGCCGACTTTCGCCTATAAAATCCGTCTCAGCCCATTTCTGTTTCGGAATTTTCCTGGTTTGGAAAAGTCGTTTTCAAAAAAGGGGGTTCCCCTTCCTTCTCTCCGATACGCCCGGCTCCTCTCTCCGTCATATCCGCTGATCGGGGTCGGAACCTGAGGGCCTTCTATCCGAAAAGCTGAAGTCCGCTTTCCGGAAACGTCCGGTACGCTTCCTCTTTTTGTACCATTGGCTTAATACAATACTACAACACTTCCCAATGAAAATCAAGTGGTTTCTAAAATTTCATATTCCCGGACCCGGCCATAAAGAACCGGATCCAGCAGAGCGGAAACAAAAATTCCGTCAGGCCGGTATTCCTCCTGATACAGCACATAGTCCTTTCGGATCTGGGCCACCAAGCCCGCCTGATCAAAGGGCAGCAACAGGCGCACCTTCCGCAGGGATACCGGCAGATTTTCTTCCACCGCTTTTAGCAGATCCTCAATTCCCTCCCCAGTTTTCGCGGAAATCCGCACAGCGTTTCCGATCATGGGAATATCCAGCAGGGAGGGTACCAAATCGCACTTGTTCATCACCGGAATCACCGGCTGAGTGGTGCATCCCAGATCCGCCAAAAGCTTTCGGGTCACCTCCAGATGGACCTGGGCCTCCGGACTGGAAGCATCGCACACGTTTAAGATCATATCCGCCAGAGCCGCTTCCTCCAGGGTGGAGTGAAACGCCTCTACCAGATGATGGGGCAGCCGCCGCACCAGGCCTACCGTATCGATCAGCATAATCGAGACTCCGTTTGGCAGTTTCAGCGCCCGGGACGTCGGATCCAGAGTAGCGAACAGCTTGTCCTCCGCCAGCACCCCCGCGTCGGTGAGGGTATTCATCAAAGTAGACTTCCCCGCGTTGGTATAGCCTACAATCGCGGCGGTGATGATTCCTTCCTTTTCCCTCCGTCTCCTCATCTGGTCCCGGTGCTGCTCCACCTGGGAAAGCTGCTCTTTGAGACTTTCGATTCTACGGCGGATGTGGCGTCGGTCGGTTTCCAGCTTGCTTTCGCCGGGACCTCTGGTTCCAATTCCTCCGCCCAGCCGGGACATCGCCGTACCCCTGCCTGTAAGTCTAGGCAGCAAATATTTCAGTTGGGCAAGTTCCACCTGAAGCTTACCCTCTCGGGATCTGGCCCGGGAAGCGAAAATATCCAAAATCAGCATCGTCCGGTCAATCACCCGGACATCTGTCTCAAATTCCAGATTCCGAATCTGGGTGGGCGAAAGCTCGCAGTCAAAAATAATCAAATCGATCTCCTGACTTTCGCAGAATTCCTTCAGCTCCTCCAGCCTGCCGCTGCCGACACAGGTGGCTCCATCGGGTCGTTCTCTCTTTTGAATCATGGCGCCCACCGGCTGGGCACCGGCGCTTTCTGTCAGTTCATATAATTCCTTCATCGAGGCCTCAGCGTCAAATTCACCGGTATCTACCGATACCAAAAACGCCCGCTCCGGCCGAATTTCATTTTCATAAAATTCCATCTATTTGTTTCCCGCCTTTTTTCGGTTGTTTTATCGTTGCCTGTTTTTCTCATTATATAATATGGCCCTCTGTAATACAACCAAATCAGAAAACCTCTGGAAAATACCGGGCACTTTCACCCCGCGGGAAAAAGCGGAAAAAATAAGGTCGAATTCGCCGAAAGAAAATCAAAACCAATCCTTTCAGAAAATTTCAGGCAACCAACGCTGGTTTTATTTTATGCAAAAAATGCATAAAAGTCAATATGCAATAATTGCATTGGATATGATAAATACGGTGAGGAACATGTATCAAAGAATTCGAGATCTGCGGGAGGATCGGGACCTGAGCCAGGCCGCCCTGGCCAAACTGCTGAACGTGAGCCAGTCCACCTATTCCCGGTATGAAAGCGGATATTTGGATATTCCGAGCAATATTCTGATCGCGCTGGCGAAATTCTACCAGGTTTCCGTGGATTACATTTTGGGCTTGACAGATTAACGGGTAAAACATATAAGCTTTTCCAAGTCTTCCCATAGAGTTTTTTTGCGCAGACGGGCCAGGCCAGTCCGCCGGAATTATTTCCGGCGGGCCGGCCTGGTTTTTATTTTTTCGCAGAGATCCTTTGGATAGCAGGATCCCCCGGTGGAAACTGAAAGGGCCTTTAACGCCGGTACAAAAGGGGCAAAATGGGGGCGCTTTCGGGGGGAGCTCTAAACGCTGTCGAAAACCGCCTGGTTTTCGACCTTTCGCACCATTAGGAAACCCACCGCATCACCGCGAGGACGATCAGCAGGCCGCCGGAAAGATAGACGAAAATCCCGGGATTTTTCAGCTGAACCAGCTTCAGCCTTTTTCCCAAAAAGCCGCCGCCCCAAAGGAACAGCATCTGCGCCAGGCCCGCCAGGATCGGCACCAAAACCGAATTCAATCCGGAAACGGCGCTGGAAACCCCCGCGCCAAAGGAATCCACTGACAGGGCCACACCCAGATAGAGAGCCTCGGCGGTTTCGATAGCCTTGGAACGGTCAAAATCACAGGAAAAGGAGTTCTCCTCCTTTCGTTTCCGGAATCCCTGAACAACGATGACAACCCCAAGGATCAGAAGCATACCGCAGCCGAGGAGTTTGGCCGCCGGCGGGGGGATGACCTCCAGCAGGACGCTGCCGAGGCCGACGGCCGCTCCGGTGACTGTCATGGACATGGCGCAGATCACCAGCCGAGCCTTCCACGATACCCGGATGTCTCTGAGCCCATATGAAATACCGATGCCTAAGGCGTCCATACTGAGGGAAACCGCCAGAATCAGAACCGCCGCAAAGCTCATTTTATCAACTCCATTCCCCCCATACTATGGGGAATGGACAAAAATGGTGTATGTTCCGAGATCCGCCCTCATATATATACATAACCGGATAGAAAAATCCGGAAAGCGGAGGACAGAAATCTGCCGCGTGCCGCTGTCGGGGCGCAATTCAGCCAAAACGGCCGCCAGGGCATTAGCCCGCGGGGCGTGGATCTGAGCGGGAAAACCGCCAAAGCGCCGGCCGGCGGGTTATCCGAAGCTTGAAACGGGGGTATGGTATGAACTGGCACAGCATCTCCGCCGCGGAGGCCCTGGCCCAGCTGAATGTGAACCAAAATCAGGGACTGACCGGGAAATCGGCGGCGCAACGGCAAAAAGAATATGGAAAAAACAAACTGGCGGAAAAAAAGCCGAAGAGCCTTTTCCTCCGGTTTTTAGAGCAGTTTTCCGATTTCATGGTCATCGTGCTGCTGATCGCCGCGGCGATCTCCTTCGTCACCGCCCGAGTCAGCGGCGACGGTGATTACATCGACTCGATCATCATTCTGGTGATTGTCATTATCAACGCCATCACCGGCGTGGTGCAGGAAAGCAAGGCGGAAAAGGCCATCGCCGCCCTGAAGAAGCTTTCCGCGCCTCGCGCCAGGGTCATTCGCAATTCCAAATCGGTGGAAATCGCCTCGGAGGATCTGGTGCCCGGAGACATCCTCTTATTGGAGGCCGGAGATTTTGTCCCCGCCGACGCCCGGCTTCTGGAGGCGGTCAATCTGAAGGCGGAGGAATCCGCCCTCACCGGGGAATCCCTGTCGGTGGAGAAAAGCGCCTCGGCCCGCTGTCCCGAGACGGCTCCTTTGGGGGACCGGAAAAACATGGTATTTTCCTCCAGCACCATCACCGCGGGCCACGGAATCTGCGTAGTGACCAGCACCGGGATGGAAACCCAGGTAGGCAGGATCGCCCATATGATCAATCAGGAGGATTCCCCCCAGACGCCCTTGCAGCAAAAACTGGCCCAAACCGGGAAATACCTGGGGATCGGCGCACTGATCATCTGCCTGGTAATCTTTCTTCTGGGGCTGATGGAAAGCGTACCGCCTCTGGAAATGTTTATGATCTCCATCAGCCTGGCGGTGGCGGCGATTCCCGAGGGCCTGCCCGCCGTGGTGACCATTGTGCTGGCTATCGGCGTGCGACGGCTGGTGGCCAATCGGGCGATTATCCGCAAGCTACCGGCGGTGGAAACCCTGGGCAGCGCCAACGTGATCTGCTCTGACAAAACCGGAACCCTGACCCAAAACCGAATGACCGTTACCGAGCTTTGCGCTCCCTCAGGTCCCGCCGCCTTTTCCTCCGCCGAGGGCCAGACCATGCTCAGCTACGCCGCCTTGTGCAATAATTCCACTCTGTCCGGCGGCGTGGAGCATCCCTCCGCCACCGGTGAGCCTACCGAGGTGGCTCTTGTACTGGCGGCCGCTAACAACGGCAAACGGAAAAATATTTTAGAGCTGTCCTTCCCCAGAGTGGGGGAAGTTCCCTTTGATTCAGGCAGAAAACTGATGACCACCATCCACTCTCTGGGCGGCGGCCGTTACCGGATCATCACCAAGGGCGCTCCGGATGTCCTGCTGCGCCGATGCGAGGCTTACGCCATGGGTTTGGGCGCTTCCCCACTGACGGCGGCGAAGCGGGCCCAAATCGAGGCTTATAATGAGGATATGGCCAGCCGGGCTCTGCGGGTTTTGGGGGTGGCCTACCGGGATGTGGAACATCTGCCGAAAAATCCCGATGAAATTGAAACTCGTCTGGTGTTCTGCGGTCTGCTGGGGATGATCGATCCTCCCAGGCCTCAGGCCAAGGCCGCGGTACGGGAATGTCAGCAGGCGGGGATCCTTCCGGTGATGATCACCGGGGACCACATCGTCACCGCCCGGGCCATCGCCAAGGAGCTGGGGATCCTTCGAACCAAGGATCGCTCTCTCACCGGCGCCCAGCTGGACGCCATGAGCCAGAAAGAGCTGAGCCGCCATATTTTTGAATATACTGTATTCGCCCGGGTCTCCCCGGAGCATAAGGTTCGGATCGTCAAGGCGTTCCAGTCCCGGGGCGCCGTGGTGGCCATGACCGGCGACGGCATCAACGACGCGCCTGCCCTTAAGGCCGCCGATATCGGTTGCGCCATGGGGATCTCCGGCACCGATGTGGCCAAAGGCGCCGCGGATATGATCCTCACCGACGACAACTTTTCCACCATTGTGGCGGCGGTGCGTCAGGGCCGGGGAATCTTCGAGAACATCAAAAAGACCGTCCATTTCCTCCTGTCCTGCAACATCGGGGAAATCATCACCGTGCTGGCCGCCTTTCTCATGCGGCTGCCTACCCCGCTGCTGGCGATCCAGCTGCTTTGGGTGAACCTGGTCACCGACAGCCTGCCCGCCCTGGCTTTGGGTGTGGAACCGGTGGATGAGGATATTATGAAAAGACCGCCGACCGACGCGAAAAAAAGCCTGTTCGCCGGCGGTATGACCTACAGCATCGCCATCGAGGGCTGCTTTATCGGCATGATCTCTCTGCTGGCCTTTACCATCGGCCGGGTGTTCTTCGACGGCGCCGGCACCCCGGCGGTGGGCCGGACCATGGCCTTCGCCGTGTTAAGCTGCTCGCAGCTCATTCACGCCTTTAACGTCCGCAGTGAAAAGTCCCTGTTCGAGATCGGTATTTTCGGCAATCTGAAAATGATCTATTCCTTTTTCATCTGCCTGGCCCTTCAGGTTTCCGTCATTTCCATTCCCGCCCTGTCCGCCATCTTTAAAACCATCCCTTTGAACATGGTCCAATGGCTGGTGGTAGCGGGTCTGGCCCTAAGCCCGCTCTTTATTGTGGAAATCGAAAAAGCCTGGAACCACTGGAAAGCGAAAAAAGGCCTTTGACCGATCCGCCTTCATCGCTTTTCCTTGTCCCGCGTTAATGATCATTTGATTTTCTTCGTTTTTGATTTACATATGGTATTATTTTTATAATATTTTACATTTGTTATAGGTAGCTGGTGAAAGTCTGATCTTTTTCGGTTCTTTCAGCCAATCGGTTTTCAATTTTCCTTCTGTTGGGAAGAGGTCTGTTTTCAGACTTCTTCCCCCTTTTTATTTTAACGGGTTTATGCTACAATAAGATATCATGAGAATTTTATGTTCTTTTAAATTTAAGTTTCCATCGAGTAAACGGAGGAATGTTACTTGTCAATTCCACGGGAGCGAATTCGGAATTTCAGCATTATCGCCCATATCGACCACGGCAAATCCACTTTGGCGGACCGTATTCTGGAACAGACCCAGTCGGTTTCCCTGCGGGATATGTCTGACCAGCTTTTGGACAACATGGATCTGGAGCGGGAGCGGGGCATTACCATCAAGGCCCATGCGGTTACCCTGGTTTACCACGCCGATGACGGCGAGGACTATATTTTTAATTTGATCGACACCCCCGGCCACGTGGACTTCAACTATGAGGTTTCCCGGTCTCTGGCCGCCTGCGAGGGGGCTATTTTGGTGGTGGACGCTTCTCAGGGCATTGAGGCCCAGACTCTGGCCAACACCTATCTGGCGGTAGACGCGGGACTGGAGATTGTTCCGGTTGTCAATAAAATTGATCTGCCCAGCGCCGACCCGGACCGGGTACGCCAGGAGATCGAGGATGTCATCGGCATTGAGGCGGCAGACGCCCCGGCGATCTCCGCGAAAATGGGCATCAACATCAAGGCGGTGATGGAGGAGATCGTTCATAAAATCCCCGCCCCCGAGGGCGACGAAACCGCCCCGCTGCAGGCTTTGATTTTCGATTCTTATTACGATGCGTATAAAGGGGTAATTATATACGTTAGAGTAAAAGAGGGGACCCTTCATCCCGGGGACAATATCAAGCTGATGGCCACCGGTTCAGAGTACAGTGTGGTCGAGTGCGGCTTTCTGCGGGCTACCTCTTTGGAGCCTGCCAGCGAGCTTTCCGCCGGCGAGGTAGGCTATATCGCCGCCTCCATTAAAACGGTATCCGACGCCCGGGTCGGCGATACGGTTACTCTGGCTGACCGTCCCGCCTCGGAACCGCTGCCCGGTTACCGGGCGGTGAATCCTATGGTGTTCTGCGGTATTTATCCCGCTGACGGCGCCCACTACACCGACCTGCGGGACGCTTTGGAAAAGCTTCAGCTCAACGACGCCTCTCTGACCTTTGATCCGGAGACCTCTGTGGCTCTGGGTTTTGGGTTCCGCTGCGGCTTTTTGGGTCTGCTGCACATGGAGATTATTCAGGAACGCCTGGAGCGGGAATACAATCTGGATCTGGTAACCACCGCTCCCAGCGTTATCTATAAGATCACCAAGACTGACGGGTCTGTGGTGATGATCGACAACCCCACCAATTATCCGGATCCCTCTGTCATCGCCCAGGCGGAAGAGCCTATCACCAACGCCCATATTTACGCCCCGTCGGAATACGTGGGCAATATTATGGAGCTTTGTCAGGAGCGCCGGGGTGTTTTCAAGGATATGCATTATATTGAGGAAACCCGTGTGGATATCCACTACGAACTGCCTTTGAACGAGATTATTTACGACTTCTTCGACGCGCTGAAATCCCGCACCCGGGGCTACGCCTCCTTTGACTATGAGTTGATGGGCTATCAGAAATCCGGTCTGGTCAAGCTGGACATCATGCTCAACGGCGAGGTGGTGGACGCTCTGTCCTTTATTATCCACGCGGAAAAGGCCTATCCGCGGGCCAGAGCAATGGCGGAAAAGCTGAAAGACAAAATTCCGAGACAGCTTTTCGAGGTGCCCATTCAGGCCTGCATCGGCGGCAAGATCATTGCCCGGGAAACGGTCAAGGCCCTGCGGAAAGATGTACTGGCCAAGTGCTACGGCGGCGATATCACCCGGAAAAAGAAGCTGCTGGAAAAGCAAAAGGAAGGCAAAAAGAAGATGCGCCAGCTGGGCTCTGTGGAGGTCCCCCAGGAAGCTTTTATGGCGGTGCTCAAGCTGGACGAATAGCACAGAATAGCACACTGGATTGACAACCCCAGCAAATCAGCGGATCTGAACGGCGGATCCAGTCAGCGGCTCTAGTCGGTGGATCTGATCGGCGGCTCTGGCGTTTTCACAGCCACCAGTTTTCAGGCACGGAACCCGATCGGGTATGGTGAACTGATTATCGGCGGAACGATAAAAGGTGTATAAGCGACGAACAGGCCAAAACCAGCGGCTCTGGTCAGCGGATCCAGTCGCTGGCTCCGGTCGGCGGCTCTAGTCAGTGACTCTGGCGTTTTCACAGCCACCAGTTTTCAGGCACGGAACCCGATCGGGCATGGCAAACTGATTATCGGCGGAACGATAAAAGGGCTTCTTGTTTTTATCGTCCGCACGCTGTTGTTTAAAAATTTCGGATCAGACCAATCGCACCAGAAAAGAGGGATGCTGTATGTCAAAAATACAGCATCCCTCTTTTTATGACATTCCATATCTCTGTGATAACAGTTTATGATACTCCAGAACTTTGAGGCAATAGTCTATAATATTCCAGAACTCTGGGGCAACAGTTTATAATATTCCAGCTTCTCTGTGTGAATAGCATATAAGATTTCAAGGCTTTTATGGCGACTGCTTGCTGCCGATACGAATATCCGCAAGGGCGGGGGCTATCTGATGGTCGATAAGGAACAGGCGATACAAGCCGGCCAATCGGGTCCCATGATACAGGACGCGCCCCGCAAATAGTCCCAACAGCAGGGTACACCGCCACGGAATATTTCACAATTGGGGATGGCTGTCTAAAGAATTCTCCGGTTTTGTCAGAGCGCTTTTAATATTATTGATCTCGCTAATCATTCTCCGTTTAATTCCCGTTTCAACGTCGTGTGCCGAAAGCCACAGGGAATTCAAAAAAACGATGCCAGTGCTATACGAAGCAAAAGGACTGTATAACAAAAAGAGACCACAGCCTGTGGTCTCTCTAATGAACAAAAATGCAAAGGTGTGATCAAAACAACACCCTAAAAACTGAATAAAGAAGGAAAGGAGAGATAAGG
>CAUFXR010000079.1 GCA_959596515.1 uncultured Oscillospiraceae bacterium | reverse complement strand
GGGATATCGCTTTGCTGACCGGTATCGCCGTAGGCGCCACCTCGATTTTGGTGCCAGAAGTGGAATATGATTTCCAAAAGGATATCATTGACCGGATGCAGTTTACCCAGATGACCGGCAAAAAGCACTTTATTGTGGTGGTTGCCGAGGGTATTGGCGGTGTGGAACAGCTGGCCAAAGATATTGAGGAAAAGACCGGCATCGAGTCCAGAGCTACTGTTTTGGGCCATGTGCAGAGAGGCGGCTCTCCCACACTGAGAGACCGTGTGGTAGCCAGCGAGATGGGCTACAAGGCGGTAGAACTTCTGGTTCAGGGCAAGAGTAATCGTGTGGTAGCCATGCAGCATGGTGAGATTGTGGACTTTGATATTACCGAGGCTCTGCAGATGAAAAAACAATTCAACAAAGAGCTTTATGATATCGCCCTTAAAATTTCCATTTAAATTTTAAAAAGTGAATTGCTAAGAGAAAAAAGGCCGGCTAGAAAACACCTAGCCGGCCTTTTCAGTTGCTGTTTATCAGAGCACAGGATCCTATACGACTTTTGCTCACGCTTTCCGTGCCTTTCACTGAATTTTCCCTTTTTCATTCCTGGGGTGCGCGGGGCTGCTTTCTCTGAACTTTAAGCGGTACCCGTGGCCAAGGAACTACAGATTAAGGTGTGCTTCCGCGCTTTCCAAAGGTTCTGTTTTATCGTTTGGTTTGCGGCGGATTTTTCCGCCGCGACGATTCACAAAACATCTGGGAAATAACTTACCGCTATTTTTCGGCGCTTTTAAAGTGCCTTTAGCATATCTTTCGGTTTACAATCATAGGCGAAAGATTCCGTGGGCAGCTTTAAAGCCGGTAAGAGACAAGGGAAACACCTTGAAAATTTGATGAAGTTTTCTATTGAAACGAACCTGATTTAAGAACGTAATTTTAATTCTTCCGCGTAAGCTCTTATCTCCTCGGCGGAATGGAATTCTTCCGCCCGCTGGTTGATAGCTTCCTGCACTTCTTCGGGAAGATTGGCGAAGTAATTCCCTAAATCCATATCCTCCGCCAGCCTGTTATTAAAAAAGATTGCTCCAGCGTTAAATAAGTTATCCATTTTATCACCCCGGTGTTATTGTTTGTCAAAGACATGGCTTCATGAAATGTATCATTTAGCAATTTTGGAAAAATTTTTTTAAAATCGTTGCTTTTGCCGGAAAAGAAAAATGGGACAAGGTGTCACCTCATACATATTATAGAAATGGGCAGAAAACGTTCCAGAGCTTAAAGGAGGAATCTTTATGGACAAAAGAGGAATAGACGTCAGTTCCTGGCAGGGGACGATCGATTGGAACGCTGTGAAAAGCAGCAATGTGGAATTTGCCATTTTGCGTTCCAGTTTTGGTTCACCTAGTCCAAACCAGGTAGACAATCAATTTTATAACAATGTAAAAGGGGCGCAGGCCGCTGGAGTTCCCATCGGCGCATATCATTACGGTTATGCTATGACCGAGGATGAAGCCAGGAAGGAAGCTGGATTTTTCCTGGATACGGTAAAAGGAATCAAATTTGAATATCCTTTGTATTATGACGTAGAGGATAGCGGCACCATGGGAAGACTGGATCGGGATGCCCTGACAAAAGTGATCCGGGCATTCTGCGAGACGGTGGAAAAGGCCGGGTATTATGTAGGAATTTATGCCAGCCTGAATTGGCTGACCCACAAGTTTTATCCGGATCAGCTTCCCTATGACGTATGGGTGGCCCAGTATTATTCCGAGGATCAATATGACGGCCATCACGGCATGTGGCAGTATACCAGCAGTGGAACTGTCAGCGGGATCGCCGGCAAGGTGGATATGAACATTGCCTACCGTGATTTTCCAAAGATCATTAAAGACAAGGGGCTTAACGGTTGGGGATCCGGGGGAAACGGTGGTTCTGGCGGCTCGGAAGAAGGTTCCGGTGGAGAAAAAGACAACAGGTTGGGAATCGGTCACTGCGTGGCGGATGTGCTGAATGTACGTTCCGGCCCGGGAACTAATTATCCGGTGGTTTACCAGATTTCCACAGGCAATATGGTGGATGTACTAAAGATCAGCGATAACGGATGGCTTCAGATTAATTGCCTCCACGGCGTAGGATGGTGCGCGGCACAATATATCCAATGGTCGCCCTTCGCCTCCCAGATTCCGCCGATTGGAATCGGCCATTGCGTGGCGGATGGGATAAACGTCCGTACGGGAAGTAGCTCAGATTATCCGGTGGTATTTCAGTTGTCTCAGAACAATATGGTGGATGTTCTGACGGCCAGCGGACAGTGGCTTCAAATCAACTGCCTTCTTGGCTCCGGCTGGTGCGCTTCCCAATATATCGACTGGTTCCGCACGAACCTCCAGGTGCCATCTATCGGTGTAGGAAGGTGCACGGCGGATGTGCTGAATGTGCGTTCCGGCCCGGGGACCGATCTTTCCGTATTGTTTACGATTTCCAGGGGTAATATGGTGGATGTGCTGGAGGACAACGGCAACGGATGGCTGAAGATCCGCTGTCTTCTGGGTACTGGCTGGTGTTCCGCGCAGTATATTGCTTGGAGCAGGTAAGACAAATAAACAAAAGCTTTCAAAAAAGGCGCCGCATAAAATTCGCGGCGCCTTTTCCAAAATTTTGGGTGAGAGCTGTCTCTGATAAAGATTTAACTTCTACCCGGATGTTCCATATTGGGATAGATTACCTTTAAAAAAGAGTCGGGATAATGGTTATCTAGAAATTCAGTGATCATATTGGTGGAGGGCACACCGTTGTGCCGATCTGTTTGCCGCCGCACTGCGGCGGCGGAAATAACGATATCGAAGACCATGAGCACTACCAAAATCCAAGTGATTATAGTGCCGGCCTTTACTGGGAAGCGTTCAATATGCCGCTCTAAAAAAGGAAGCACATGTTTCATAAATACCAAACCCAGAACCCCCCACATCACCGCAAAGGAAAGACTGGTGCGGCCGTGGAGATTTAAAGGTTCTTTGCTGTATTCCCAGGAAACAGTTCCGAAAGCCATCTCCTGCACCCAGGAACAGACATATTCAAACATAGCGCCTACCACGGCGCTCACCAAAAAGATGACGAAGCTGCTGGAGTGCCTGAATCGGTACATTACCAGAGTGAAAAGTACGGCGCCTAAGCCGTAAACCGGGGAAAAGGGACCGTAAATCAACCCCTGGCGGCTCTCAAAAAAGCCCTCGTTCAGATAGCACCACAACATTTCCACCAGACAGCCAATGACACAGCCTACCAGGAATATCCAAAACAGTTTGTAAAAACACAGGCCCTTGGCAAAGCCGGTGGCCGGAGATGGGCGCCGGCTTTTGGGAGAGGAATGCAGCACAGGCATATTTTTGCTTTTCATAGTTTTTTCCTTTGCTTGGTTTTGTCGATGTGATAGAGTTTTATCGATGCGATAGAAGAAATAGCATATAGCGGATAATAGGACACAGTGTACCACAAATCGACAAATCCGTAAAGACTGGAAAACTTTTTGCTGGTTATTGTCCTGACCGGATTTCATGTGTTACAATAAAATATGAAAAAGACAGATACCCCATACCTAGTCTAAGAAAAGGAGAAATTATGGGCTACAAAGAGGAGTTTATCAGCATCTATCAAGAACATATCAGCCGTGAGGGTTCTAAGGAACTTTTGGAATGGCTACAGACCACAGACTTTTTTACCGCTCCGGCCAGCACAAAATTTCATTGCGCCTGCACCGGAGGCCTGGTGCAGCACAGCGTTAAAGTATACCAGGTGATGATGGAAAAGCACTTTGAAGAAGGCGTGGATAATCCGGAAAGCTTCGCAATCTGCGCATTACTTCATGATCTGTGCAAGGCTCAGTTTTACAAATGCTCTACCCGAAACGTGAAAAACGAGGAAACCGGCCAGTGGGAGAAGCAGCCCTATTTCAGTGTGGAGGATATGTTTCCCTATGGTCACGGGGAAAAATCCGTGTTTTTAATCGAGCGCTTTATGCGGCTGAAAACCTCAGAGGCTATGGCGATCCGCTGGCATATGGGCGGCTTTGACGATACGGCGAAAAGCGGCGGTTACGCGATCAGCAACGCTTTTGACAAATATCCCATCGCCGTAAAGCTCCATTTAGCGGATTTGGAATCCACCTATCTTCGGGAGAAGGGTACATCCTCGGTGAATCACCGGTAAACGATCCAACAGGATAAGTGTCAGCAGCCCCGGAACTGGGAGAGATCTCCTGGTTCCGGGGCTTTTATCAAAGGCTGAAGTGTTCGCCGCTTCACCACCGTGAGAAATATATCTCAAAAACCAGTAGATTCTAGCGGTGAGAAAAACAGAAGGAAAACCAACGGTTTTAAAAATCGGATTTTCAAAAGTCGATCTTTTTATGCCTCGGCAATTGCGTTTGGCATCGCCATACTGGGATCCCGATACGATGAGTTTTAGCGGCGAGAAAAAATTGGCCAATTTAGCTGATGGTTACTAATTCGAATCGTTTCTAATATCTGATCAAGGCAAAGACGCCTGCGGTTGCGCTTTGCCGCTCTGGAATGTTCCCCAAATTTTTTGCGGGCCGGAATTTACTGGAGAACGACTAAAAAGACAGGCGCTTACATAAGTATGAACCAGAAGAATACTTGTTGGAGGTGCGGTATGAAATTTTGGAAAAGGGTTTTATGCCTAGGGCTCGGAGCTTTGCTGGCGGCGACCGGATTGCCGGTGACGGCGGGAGCGATTTCGGAGGAAGATCTGACGGCGCCCAGCGCTGTATTGATGGAAGCATCCACCGGAAAGGTGCTGTTTGAGAAAAACCCTCATGAAGTCAGGGCCTGCGCGTCGATCACAAAGGTGATGACTCTGCTTTTGGTTATGGAGGCCATCGATCAGGGAAGATTGGCCCTGACGGATACCATTACAGCCAGTGAACACGCCTCGTCTATGGGAGGCTCGGATATTTGGCTGGAACCGGGGGAAACCATGACCGCCGATGATATGATAAAGGCCACGGCGGTAGCCTCAGCCAACGATGCGGCGGTAGCGCTGGCGGAGCATCTGGAGGGCACAGAGGAGGCCTTTGTGCAGAAAATGAATCAGCGGGCCGCGGAGTTGGGGATGAAAGATACGGTTTTTAAAAACTGCAACGGCCTGGACGAGGAAGGACATGTGACCAGCGCTTACGATGTCGCGCTGATGTCCCGGGAACTGATTAAGCACGAGAAAATTTTTGATTATACCACTATTTGGATGGATACGCTAAGAGAAGGGAAGACTCAGATTGTCAATACCAATAAACTTTTGAAAAGCTATAATGGGATCACCGGCCTGAAGACCGGCACGACCAGCGGCGCGGGAAGCTGTATCACCGCTACAGCGCAGCGGGATGGACTTTCCCTGATCGGCGTGGTACTTGGTAGCGCTACAGGGCAGGAACGTTTTACCGATGCCGCGGCTCTTCTGGATTACGGCTTTTCCAATTATATGATCTATACCCCGGGATTACCAGAGGAAGCTTTGCGGCCGGTGCCGGTGGTTAATGGGATGCAGTCCCAGGTAGCGACGGAATCGTCCGCCACAGGCAGCGTGCTGCTGACAAAGGGAAGAGAAAAAGATTTAAAGACGGAAGTCAAGCTGGCGGAATCGGTAGAGGCGCCAGTTGCCAAGGGACAACAGCTGGGAAAGATTGTGTATACCCTGGAGGGCGAGGTGCTGACCGAATACCCGATTACCGCCGCGGGAGATGTGGAACAGATCAGTTTCTTTTCCGCACTGGGGATTTTAGCCCGGGAGCTTTTGCGGATGTAAGCTGTGAAAAAAGCGAAGAAAATCCTACGCTTGCGCTGGCTAGAGGAATGAGACGGCAAAAACAAATCAAGAGCGAATACTTTTTTAAACCATAAAAATATGAAGCTAATTTTTGACGAAATCGTTAAATTTCACAAAAACCAGACAAATAGACCTGGCTGTCCTTGCAAATTGTGCCGGGATATTGTAAAATAAAAAGTATCAAAAGGGCGGCGAAAGCGCCGTGGATCGAGGAGGTTCAATTATGGCTACAAAACTCAGCGCACAGTACCTGGAGGGCTTTGTCAAGCCACAGGAATGTGAAGCAATGGCCCCTCAAGTCAAGCTGGCCCATGAGGTTCTTCATGCCGGAACAGGCTTAGGCAATGACTTTTTAGGCTGGATCAAGCTTCCTACTGATTATGATAAGGAAGAATTTTCACGGATCCAAAAGGCGGCGAAGAAGATCCAATCCGATACGGATATTTTTATCGTGATTGGAATCGGCGGTTCTTATCTGGGAGCCCGGGCGGCCATTGAGTTTTTAAAATCCCCCAACTACAACGCTTTGAAGAAAGATACTCCGGATATCTACTTCGCGGGCAATAGTATTAGTTCTACCGCTTTGGCGGAATTGATCGACCTGTGCGAGGGAAAAGATGTTTCCATCAATATGATTTCCAAATCCGGTACCACCACGGAGCCGGCTATTGCGTTTCGGGTGTTCCGTGAGCTGCTGGAGAAAAAATACGGCAAGCAGGGTGCCAGAGAAAGAATTTACTGCACCACTGACAAGGCGAAGGGCACTCTGAAAAAATTGGCCGATGAGGAAGGCTACGAAACTTTCGTAGTTCCAGACGATGTCGGCGGACGGTTCTCAGTGCTGACAGCCGTTGGCCTGCTGCCGATCGCGGTGGCCGGTTGCGATATCAACGCATTGATGTCCGGCGCGAGAAAGGCTCAGAACGACTTTATGGAGCCTGACCTCAATAAAAACGACTGCTATAAATACGCTGCCCTGCGGAATATTCTGTATCGCAAAGGCAAAGAGGTAGAGGTTCTGGTTAGCTATGAGCCCTGCTTCACTATGATGAACGAATGGTGGAAGCAGCTCTACGGCGAAAGTGAAGGTAAAGATCAGAAGGGACTGTTCCCCGCGTCGGTGGTGTTTTCTACGGATCTCCATTCTATGGGGCAGTTTATCCAGGATGGCAAGCGTCTGCTGTTTGAGACAGTGGTGCTGATCGATAAAGCCAAGCGGGAAATCGTCCTGAATGAGGATAAGGATAACGTGGATGGACTGAATTTCCTGGCGGGCAGATCCATGGCCTATATCAATGAAAAGGCTTTTGAAGGCACCGTGCTAGCCCATACCGACGGCGGCGCTCCCAATATGGTGCTTCATATGGCGGAAGCTACTGAATTTGAGCTGGGCTATCTGATCTACTTCTTTGAGAAAGCCTGCGCCATTTCCGGCTATTTGATGGGTGTCAATCCCTTCGATCAGCCTGGAGTGGAAAGTTACAAAAAGAATATGTTCGCTTTGCTGGGCAAGCCCGGCTATGAGAGCGAAAAAGCCGCTTTGGAAGCGAGACTTGCAAAATAGCATGAAAAACCGCCGATGGCGGAATAAATATACAGGAGGAGTATCCTATGATAACTCTGATTATTGGGAATAAAGGATCCGGAAAAACAAAAAGACTGATCCAGCTGTCCAATGAGGCAGTGGAAAAGTCCAACGGCAATGTGGTGGTCATTGAAAAAGGTGCGAAGCTCACCTATGATGTGTCCCACAAAGCCAGATTGATCGACATCGAGCAGTATAACGTCAGCGGTTTCGACGCGTTTTATGGCTTCCTGAGCGGTATTTGCGCTGGAAACTATGATGTAACTGATATTTTTGTGGATTCCACTCTGAAAATTACCGGAAGAGATTTTGAGGCCCTGGCTGACTTTGTCGCGAAAGCCAATGAGCTTGCGTCTCATTCGGAAGTGAAGATCGTGATGCTGATTTCCGCCGATGCAAGTGAGCTTCCGGCCCGGATCGACGCGGACTCTGTTAAGATCTAAGTTTAAAGACTGCTGATAAAAAACGCCAGGTGATCTACCTGGCGTTTTTTACATTGAATTAAGAAAACAAGTATCCCCCGATGAAACCTTCTTAGCGCAGCCGGGAGGGCACAGAAAAGTATTTGGAGGGAAAACGGTACATACCATTGCCGGTTAAGGCCCTCAAACTCCGTCGCGGCGTCTTGTCAATTCCTTAAGAGTGATTTCGTAGGCCCGAAGGGTGTGAGAATTCTCCAGGGGGGACAGCTCAAACTGAGCTTGCTGCCTTTTCCCGAGCAAAGTGGCGATATAATCGAGAAAGCTAGGATTTTTGACCAGAATAGGACCGGTCAAATGGGTACCGAAGACACTTCCAGAGCAAAAGCCTTCCCGAGGATCATCCGATTGGTTGCCGGGTCCCATGGAAACGGTAAACAGCGGAGTGTCGATCCCTTCGATTTGGGTGCATTTGTTGATGAATCCCACTACCGGTTCCTTGATTTGTGAACACTGGCAGATCACGTCGCCGGTGATCCGGGCATCGGTTTCCCGAACAGTAAATCCCGCAAAACCAAGAGCTGCATACTCCTTGCCGTCAGAATCGGTAATGGAAGCGCCCAGCAGCTCAAAAGCATTTCCGGTGAACAAAAGCACAGAACCTTGCTTTATGGCGGCTGCAAGTTCCTCACGGTGGGAAAGAAGATCCTTTAGTACTACCTTTTGGTTGGTTTCCATGCCCGCGCCGAGATAAATAAAATCGTACTGAGAACAATCAAAAGATTCCCCGAGCGTTTTGCGGTCCACGGTGATCTCAAGACCCTGACTCTCCAGCCGGCGGATTAGGACCGACATATTGGCGTATTCTCCGTATAAATTCATCAGATCATAATATAGATGAAGTAATTTCATGATTTGGCCTCCTTTTACGGCTGTAACTGAACGCGGGAAAGAAATTTTCCTTTATCGGAAAAGCAGGTGACTGCCAGAATTTCGCCAACAGCGTTTTTTTCCAGCCAGGAGACAGCCTCTCCGATGTCGCTGATGACGGTAAGTTTCTCCTGGGGAATCCCGGTATAGTCAAACCGGGTCGCCAGGTCGTTGCAGTAGAGACCGGCTAATACGATCTTCTGAACATTTTCGCTGTCTAGAAGCTCAAAATCGATATCCCAAAGCCAGGAAACGTCCGAGGTGAAATATTTTCTGCTAACAGCATCGACAATGATGATCACGGTTTTCGGCTGGCCGCCGGCAACCGCCGCCCGCAGGCTCTGATCGTAGGAAACGGAATTTTCGTGTTTCGACGCCAGCAAAACACCTGGATGTCCACCAACGGAAAAGCGGACGATTCTTCCGTTTTGCAGAGTGTAATCGCTGATACTCCGCACAATAGACTCCGGCGCCACGCCTAATAAAGAGGCGGCGGCGAAAGCGGCCAGGGTGTTGTACATCATGTAAAAACTGGAAAACGCGAGCCGAAGCTTGTATTTCTCATTGATCACTACAGAGCTTTCGTCCAGGTCAGCGCTGGTGACCGTATAAGAGGTGGGACAACTGTGAAGGCCGCAGTTAGGACAATGAAATTTTCCGATATGGTTATAATGATAAAACGAATACTCCAGGGGCTTCTTGCAGTTAGGACAATATTTTCCGTCATTGTAAAGGGAGGTACAACGGTCTGTAGACTGGGGAAGCCTGTCCGCGCCAAAGTAAACAGTATTTTCCCGTCCCAATCCAAATTTGGTGACCAGCGGATCGTCGGCGTTGAGAACCAGCTGGGTTTCAGGGCGGATGCTTTCTTCAATGGCGCGAGCTACCCATTCCGGATGGCCGTTTCGGGTCAACTGATCCCGGTAAAGGTTGGTGATCACGTAATGTGTCGGGGTGAAATACTGGAAGGTGTATTTAGCGAACCGCTCGTCGCTTTCAATTAAAATGATCTCCGGCTTAACCTTCCCGGAAAAGGTGCAGTGCTCTAAAATCAGAGTGGTAACGCCCTCGATCTGGTTAGAACCTTCCTTATTATAGGCAAAGCTTTTTCCGGCGTCTTTCAAAATTTGGGCGATAAGCTCCACGGTGGAGGTTTTGCCGTTGCTTCCGGTGACGGCGACAATATAGGGAGGCATTTTAATTTTACTGAGGATATCCGGATCCAGCTTCAAGGCGATCTGTCCCGGCAGGGAACTGCCCCGTCCGGTCAGCTTGCCGATCAGCCGGATTATTTTGCAGACTAGAATCACAAAAAATTTTTTCATTCTTTAGGTGACCTCACTTTACTGGTTATACTACTAAACGAGAAATAGATAAAAACAAAGCTTAAAAACAAAAACACCTTAAAAGGCGACGACGATCTTTTAGGATAAAAGCGTCAGTGTGAACCGGCGGGCCCCAAACCAATCGAGATGTTTGTGGATTTTCGCTAGTGATGCAGGCGAAAATAAAAGGAGTTTTCGCGCTAGGGTTATTATAGCATGTTTTCGGTTTCCTGCAAATGGAAAGCGAGAGGAATTCCTAAGATTTTAGTTGACAAAGGGCACAAGAACCTTTATAATACTTAAGGTGTAATAGGGAGGATTATTTTATGCTGCTTGAATTGAAAAACTTGTTTTTGGAGGATGGCGGTAAAAAAGATCTTCATTACGAAATGGATTGGTCCCAGGTCGTCCTGTCAGGCGTGCGCCCGTTTGTCACGCCGGTTTCGGTAACGGCGCAGGCGGAAAACCGGGCGGGAGCGATCCATTTAAAGGCGGACGTTGCGTTTGATTTCCGCTGCCCCTGTGACCGCTGCGCGGTGGAAACACAGAAGGCATACCGGTTTTCGTTTCAGCATGTTCTGGTGAACGCCCTGAATGACGAGGAAAACGACACGTTTCTTCTGGTGGAAAACGAGAGCATTGAGCTGGACGATCTGCTGTGGGAGGATATTTTGCTGGAGTTACCCACGAAATTCCTGTGCAAACCGGATTGTAAGGGCCTGTGCCCCCAGTGCGGAAAAAACCTGAATGAGGGGAAATGCGACTGTTCCGCGCGTCAGGTGGATCCCCGTTTGGAGATCCTAAAGAAACTGATAGACTGAGGAAGATTCCTTCCGACCTTTAGATTCTGTAAGGAGGTGCTGACCATGGCGGTACCCAAGAGAAAAAGCTCTCACGCGAGAAAAAACACCAGACGTTCCAACGTTTGGAAACTGGATGCTCCTGCTTTGATGAAATGTCCTCAGTGCGGCGAGTTTAAAACTCCCCATAGAGTTTGCGGTAGCTGCGGTTACTACAAGGGCAGGGAAGTAATCAAAAAGGAAGCCTAAGCTGCTTTTTGATTTGTTAAAAAACAGAGGGGGAGAAATCCTTCTCTATTTTTTTATCTAAAAAAAGATGGACCCGTAATAACGCCGCGGGTTTCTGTTCTTTCTAAAAACGCGGGAGGAAAGGGATGATCTCTTGGCGGTTACGATCAGCGGGATAAGAAAGTATAGCCCGGCCTACAAGCATGGAATAAAGGCCGGAGAAAAACTGCTTTCGTTAAACGGCAATCAGATTATGGATGTGCTGGATTACCGCTTTTACCAATTGAATACAGCCCTGACCCTTGAGTTAGAGAATGCCCAGGGGGAACGCCGCGTGGTTTCTTTCAAAAAGCCGGAGTATGAAGAAATTGGCCTGGAATTTGAAACCTATTTGATGGATCAGCAGCATAGTTGTAAAAATAAATGCGTATTCTGTTTTATCGACCAGCTTCCCAAGGGACTGCGGAAAAGCCTGTATTTTAAGGATGATGATTCACGGCTTTCTTTTCTGTTTGGCAATTACGTGACCCTGACCAATTTGACGGAACACGAAATTAGCCGTATAATCAAAATGCACATCAGCCCCATGAATATTTCGGTTCACACCACCAATCCGGAACTTCGGGTAAAAATGATGAAAAATCCCCGCGCTGGCGAGGCGCTTTCGATCATCCGGCGGTTTGCCCAGGCGGGAATCAAAATCAACTGTCAGATCGTATTGTGCCCTGGCTACAACGATGGCGAAGAGCTGAAACGCACCTTAAACGATCTGGAGAGCATGTGCCCGCAGATCCAGGCGGTGGCGATCGTGCCGGTGGGAATCACCAGATATCGGGAGAAGCTGCCTGCCATGCGTCCTTTTACCCGGGAATCGGCGGGGGAAACCATCGATTTGATCGAAAGCTTTGGGGAGAAATGTCTTCAAAAGCACGGTACCCGGCTGGTTTACCCGGGAGATGAGTTTTATTTAAAAGCGGAAAGGCCGCTGCCTTCCGCCGACTTTTATGAGGACTTTTCCATGCTGGAAAATGGGGTAGGATTGTTGCCTTTGCTGATGGATGAGTTCTACAGCGCTCTAAAGGAGCCCCGGACAGCCGTAGCGAAGAAACGAAAGATCACCATTGCCACAGGAATGGCGCCGAGGGAATATATTCGCGGATGTTTTAACGATACGGTGAAAAAATTCCCACAGATTTCCGGCCAGGTGGTGCCTATTGTCAACCATTTTTTCGGAGAGACTATTACTGTTTCCGGCCTGGTGACAGGACGGGATTTGATCGATCAGCTTTCCTCTGTGGATTTGGGAGAGGAGCTGCTGATTCCCGCCTGTATGCTTCGGCGGGAGGGTGATTTATTTTTAGATGACGTGAGCCTTCAGGATGTAGAGGCGGCCTTAAAGGTGCCGGTGCGTCCCGT
>CAUFXR010000078.1 GCA_959596515.1 uncultured Oscillospiraceae bacterium | reverse complement strand
GAACTCCTTTCTTTTATGCAAGGCTGTCTGCCTTGATTTTCCAACCGATAGCTTTTTCTCTCATGCCAACAAAATCCGCATAAATACCTGCTTGCTTGATAAGCTCATCATGCGTACCTTGCTGAGAGATTTTACCACGGTCGATAACGATGATTTGATCCGCATTTTTTACGGTTTTCAACCGATGGGCGATCATAATAATTGTTTTCCCCTGTGTCAGCGCTTCAATCGCTTTCTGAAGCTCTGCTTCATTTTCGGGATCGACATTTGCTGTGGCCTCGTCAAGAATAATGATGGGCGCATCTTTCATAATCGCTCTTGCAATAGAAATCCTCTGCTTTTCGCCGCCGGAAATGGTCGCACCGCTTTCTCCGATTACCGTCTGGTAGCCCTCTGGCAATGCTGAAATGAAGTCATGGCATCTTGCCGCCTTTGCTGCCTTCACTACATCTTCATGGGTGGCGTTTGGGGAACCGAATTTAATATTGTTTTCAATCGTGTCCGGGAACAGATACACATTCTGGAATACCATGCTGATATTCTTCATCAAGCTGTCCAGCTTGTAATCTTTTACATCAATGCCGCCGATGCGGACGCTTCCGCTGTCAACATCCCAAAAACGTGCAATCAGATTCACCAGCGTGGTTTTTCCAGAACCAGACGGACCGACAATCGCCGTTGTGGTTCCTTGTGGAATCGTGAGCGATACATGGTCGATCACTTTTTTATCCCCGTAGGAAAAACTCACATCCTGCATTTCAATATCCAGCCGGTCTGGAGCTTGCTCTTTACCATCAATGTCAATCTGAGGACTTTGGTTGATTTCCTCCACACGATCAATAGAAGCATCGATCATTGAAAGCATAAAGAACATTTCTCCCGCACTCTCCAACTGGCTATATATCATGAACGCCGATACTAAAATTATCAGACAATATGTTAATTCCAGCGTACCGTTTATAAAAAGTGCGATAGAGCAGAAAGCAGCGGCGGCACTGGCAATCCGAAGGACAACCTGTTCGGCAGCTATATAGGGAATCCGCTGTCTTTCAATAAGCTGGTTTTTCTTCTGTGTTTCATCAATGGATTTTTCCAGCGTAGTATTTGACTGCTTTGCCATGTGGAACGCCCGCACAACGCCCATTCCCTGTATGTATTCCAGTACGGCATCCATGAACTCCGTCTGCGTCTCTAACCGTACGGGAGATAATCTTTTGGAGCAGCGCAGGAGCATTGTGTTGATTACCATGAACAAAATCACGCCAGCCAAAAAGATCAAACTGATTTTCCAGCTAAAGTAGCACATGGCAACAGAAAAAATACTGGCGTGGATTACACCCACCAAAGTCCGCACGATGATAGCAAAGGACATACTTTCGAGGTCGCTCATGGTCGCTGTTGAAACGGATGTGAGATTTCCCAGACTATGGCTGTTGAAGTAGCCCATCGGCATATACTTCATGCGGTTGCCAATTTGAATCCTCTTGTCCTCACACATTCGATAGCTGCCTTCGCCTTCTTTACCATGCGCCAGATACCAGAAAATAATGGTGCCGATCACACTGACTAACATAATGCCAAAGGCAAGGAGCGCGGTTTGTGCGGTGATATTATCACGAACCAATCCATCCAAAACTACCAGAAGTGCGGCAAATTGCAGAGCTTCTAAAATGCAGCGTATGATTTCATAAAAGAGCCCCAAATACCAATTCCGGCTTTGGCGGCCTGCAAATTCAAAGAATTTCCGAAAAGAACGTATCATGCTGTTTTCACCTCCTTCGCGTCCATGTGAGCTGTCCACATCGTATGATAAAGGCTGCACTCTTTTAATAGTTCCTCGTGCGTTCCTTTTGCCTGGATTGTTCCATCCTTCACAACAACGATCTGGTCGGAATCCGTTATTGTTGACAGGCGGTGAGCAATTACAATCAATGTTTTGCCCTTTGTCAGTCGGCTGATGGCCTCCTGTATTACCGCTTCATTTTCCGGATCAGTATAGGAAGTGGCTTCGTCAAGGATTACAATCGGGGCGTTTTTCAGCATAGCTCTGGCAATCGCGATTCTCTGGCGTTCTCCACCAGACAAATGCCCTCCGGCGCCGCCAACCACGGTTTCATATCCATGCTCAAGGTTCATAATAAACTCATGGCAGCCAGAATCCTTTGCAATCTGTTCCACTTCGGAATCGCTTGCCTCTGGCTTGCCCATACGGATATTGTTGCGCACCGTATCGTTAAATAGATAATTGTCCTGCGATACATAGGAAATCAAATCATTCAGTTGGTCGTTAGAAATTTCTTTTACGCTCTTATCGCCAATCGTAATCAGCCCACCGGTCACATCCCAAAAGGACGCAATCAATTTTGCAATCGTTGATTTTCCGCTGCCGGATGGCCCTACAAAAGCTGTAATTTTTCCCTGCGGAATTGTCAGATCAATTCCTTTCAAGACCTCTTTTTCCTCGTATGCAAAATGGACATTTTCCAGAGCAATATCAAGGTTCTGTAAATCACATTTCCTCTCCGGCCGGACAAGCTCCGGCTGGTTTAATATACCGTCAATCTCACCCATTACGGTGCCTATTTTTGCAATATCATCGGTAAAGAACATTGCGGCTACAAGCGGGCCTGCAATTCCCAACGACAGGACAGTTACCGTAATAAAGGTTGCGGCTGACAGGGAACCACTCATGTAAAACAGGCACCCGACGGGAAGTACGCTAATCAACGCCGCGGGCCATACACTCATCATAATCGCCGAATATTTTTGTGTATCTTTCATCCAGTCTAAAATCAGGTCTGCGTTTGCATGGACGGCATCTGTAAATTTCTGATAGGAATTATCTGCCTGATTAAACGCCTTAATGACTTCAATGCCGCCGATGTATTCTACCGTTGTTGCGCTCATGTGATTTCCAGCTTTTACAACTTCCCCATACTTCTTGGGATATTCCTTCATCATTCCCATGTAGCACATCATTCCAACAGGAATGGTAATCAGCGATACTAACGCCATTCGCCAGTCCAGAACGAACAAATAAACGATGATTGCGATTGGTACGAGAAGATTTGAAGTCATTTCCGGGATTACATGAGCAAGGGGAACCTCTAACTGTTCAATTCGTTCCACCATGCCATTTTTTAGTTGCCCGGACGGAGTATTGAGAATATAGCCCATAGGCACTCTGGTAAGTTTTGAAGCAATTTTTCGCCTTGCCTCGGACAGCACTTCAAAGGTCGCTTCATGGGATGCCCTCGTGGAAATCCCCATCAATATTGCTTTTAGGACAAAGCAGCCGCCGGAAATCAGACACCACACCATGTAAAATGATAAATCCCGATTCCCGGAGAGTAACTCAATCGTCATTCTGGCTGTTGCAAAATAGGGGACGATACCAAAGGCAACTCCCAACACAGCAAGAACAACAGAAACGATGTAGCCAGTCTTATGCGGCCTGGCAAACTCAATAAGTCTGCCAAATGGATTTCCGCCTTGCGACTGATCCATATAAATCCCTCCTTTAGTTAGATTTTACTAACTCTTATTCAAAAGAATAAGCCGATAATCTGTCATGTGATTTACACAAACAAATTATCGGCTCTGCGTCTTTGCGTCTGGCACTACTGATAATCGTATTTTCATATTGTCAACATCTATCAAACATTCCTGTTTGCATTTCGGACAAAATATTGGAAAGTTCTTCAACGAAGTGTCTGCGCGTATCTTTGTCCGCGTTCTGCATTTACAAAAAGGACAGTGTATCCATCCGCTTTCGTCCACACAAAATTCTTCTGTTTTTTGCATTTCCTTTGCACCTTCTTTCCTATTTTCGGTAATATTCTTTCCAGCCATTCCCATAAAAAGTGCGCAGCTCATTGATATAATTTTTTGCTTCCTCCATCGGCATATCGTGAATGACTACTTCAAATATACCAGAATAAAAAGCACTGGAAACAACGTGTAAGAATCCATCTGTAACTCGTCCTTCCGCCAGGGCTTTACTTCCCACTTGAATCAAGAATTTCTTTGTACAGTCCGTATCCAGTTGTACCAGCCCTTCTAAAAATTCCTGATAGTAGTTTCCCGGCGCTCCGGTAATCAGCAGCTTAAATTCAGAAAAATACTCATAGATATATGCAATCACGGCTTCAAAACCACGATCTGAGTATTCCATAAATTTTTCGTTCTGCTCATGCCCCGTCAAAGAAGAAAAATCACTGAATGATTGCCGCAATAACTCTTTCAGACCTTTAGCCACCGGTTCCACAAGAAAGCGGAACAATCCCTCTTTATCTGAATACCGCGTATATATTGTGCTGGTGCTGACACCGGCATTTTGAGCAATCGTCCGTATCGAAGCATCCGTATAGCCTTTTTCTAAAAATTCTTCTTTCGCACAGGCAAGAATTTTCTCGTCAAATCCTTCAATCCTACTTGCCATCGCTCATCCACCTTTCTTATTAAAACGGTGTTTTCAAAACATCGTATTCAAAACGCTGTTTTAATTATAGCAGAGAAGATTTATTTGTCAAGAGGCTACTTTTCTCTTTCTTGACACACCTTGAAATAGATATATAAACTGTTTATCGACTATCCAAAACCTCCGCTTCAAATTGTAGTATTACTCCAACGGCAAAATAGGTATAATCGCACCTTTTCATCGGTACAATAAGGTTATTCCTTTGCATAAACCGGAACGATACAATATTATTGAGGTGAACAATTATGCCGATTGATGATTTAACTGCTTTAGGGCAGAAAATGCGGGAAGCCCGAAAGAATAAAGAACTGACACAACAAGAACTTTCTGATCTGAGCCATGTTTCTGTAAAGCAAATCGCCAATATCGAAAAAGGGAAAATGAATCCTTCCTATTTGATTTTAAGAGCATTGGCAAAGGTCCTGCACATCTCTTTAGATACGCTTATAAATCCAGATGTTTCTCTGGAGGATGAGGGTGTCAATCAGATGAAAATGCTTTATTCCAGCTGTCCGCCAGAAATGCGTGACACCCTGCTGCATCACACCCAGGAAACGGTGAAAGAACTGACAGAGTTGTCCGAGATATTTGAAATGAATTGAGCCAGTGAGTGAAATTTAACGATTCTCTCACTGGTTCTTTTCATTTCATATAAAATTAAAATTTCAATCAAATAAAAAAGTCAACTTACACATATCAAATTTCTTTTCATAGGTTATAACTTATATTCTATTTTAATTTTCAAAGTATACCATATCCCATGATCGTTCCGTTATTGATATCGTAGCTTCTCTGGTTCACGGCATCACTGGAGTTTCCCTCTACGGTGTATACGGTACTGCCCTCGGTTTTCTCCACGATTCCTACATGGTCTGAGGTTCCATCTCCGTTCCAGTCAAAAAAGATTAGGGTTCCGGGCGCTGGCGAGTATCCTCGGCTCTTCCATTTTCCCTTGTTCTGAAACCATGCGATTCCGTCATCACACAGAGAGAACTTCGGCATCTTACCGTTTTCGATTAATCCTGCCTGATCTCCACACCAGCTGGCAAAGCAGGCACACCATGCTACATGGCTGTCAAATCCATACCACGACCAGAACTTCTGGCCACCTTCATTTCCAAGCTGGGTAAGTGCCACGGATACAATCTGGCCGTTGCCTCCAAACAGGCCGGCAAACAATCCGCCGCTAGAATAATACCGCAGGACGTGAGGGACATATTCTGGATCCCCATAGGCACTCCAGCCATGTGAAGCCGCCTGTTCATTGGAAAACTGCAAAGCGTTTTCTGCACTGTAGCCCCCATAGTTTCGGAGAGCCCACGTTATGTACCCGTTTCCGTAGTTATACCCTTGCAGGGACAGCTTCAGCTTGTCCATGTCCTGTGGGCTGGTGCATCCGGCTTCTCTTAGGCAGTCCGCATAATACTGGATTCCTACCTGTATGGAGTAGTCCGCATCCTGGATGGCATTCGGGCTGTTGGAATACCGGGTGTTGTATGGGCACTCACTGCTCTGCATGGGATCGGTCCCCCGGCCGCCAGATTCCTGCATCATGATTGCCTGTATCACGGAAACGTATTCGGGGATTCCATACTGGTTGGCGTATTTCTGGATGGTTGCCGTATAGGAAAGTACTTCCTGGCTGAGTGCTTCGTTGCTCTCTGAGCTTCCAGAGAATGCCGCACCGCCAATGATCCCGACCATGATAACCAGAAGCAGAACCATGACCGCTCCGGCGGCTCCCAGTGCAGCCATCATGGACTGCACCGTTTTCGCTGCCGCTTCTACAGCGGCCTTAGCTGCCTTGAAGGTATTCTCTCCTGCCCTTGCCGTTTTCTGTATCCGGCGGACTCCATCGGAAGTCTGCAAGGCGGCTTTCTTCGCCGCCTGCTTCGCTGCCCTTCGTTCCATCTGCTTCTGCATCCGGGCTGTCAAGGCGTTGGAACTGGCCACCCGGAGCTTCTGCTCTGGCTGGATGCTGATCTTCACAGATGGAGGGGCGGTCTTAATAGTACGCCGCTGTATGGTCTTCGGCTCCAACCGTTTCCGTGGCTTTTCCTTGATCCGGATGCTTTCCGGCTGTTTCTGGCGGATGGCATTCTGCCTTGCGGTATCTTCGGCCTTGCTTTTCTGGTTTTGTCTTTTGATGGAAAGCGATCCACCTTCCGACATTTCCTGTCCATTCTGGATTCTTGGTGTCTCCCTAGCTGCCCGGATCTTCTGTTCTTTCGTTTTGACGGCATCTGAAATCGCCTTTTGCCGCTTGGCTTTCTGAATCTGGACTTCCTGGTTTTCCCGTTCCTTGACCTTCACACGGGATGCCCCCTGTTCCCGTTTTTTTTGCTTCGGTGCTTCCCGACTGACCGGATCGGGAGCCTGTGTGTCCCCTGTTCCTCTGGCGGCTTCTTTCTGCGCTTCTTTTTTACCAGTAACTCTCAGTTTGATCTTCTCGTAGGAAGTCTGTGCAGCTGTCTTTCCGGCTCTGGTTACAGTTCTGCCTGTCTTTCTTGCAGCCCATTCCTCTGCGGATGTGACTTTCCCACTGGCATATTCGGATAGGGACTGTTCTCCCATGTCATTGTCCCTGGCATTTGCGATGGTCTGGGATTTTTCCTTGCTCTCCAGTATGGCCGTCCGCATCAGCTCCTTGGGGATTCTGGAGGCAGGATTTTTGGTCTTTGGTTTTGTTGTAACTTCTTTGGTTTTGATATCCTTCATCTCACACCTCCAGTCCCGGCTTGTCCCGCTCTTACGCTTCGCCCGGCTTGGTCGTCATCAGGCGATACAGTTTTGTATTTCTTGGAAACGAATTTTCAAACGGCACCAGATTTCCGGAACAGCGGATCAGACCATGGCCGGCACCCACATTGGTGATGTAGGATAACTGGTTGTCTGAAATATTCAGAAGTGCCGCCAGCTCATCCCGGTCGGTGGTAGCCTGATTCAAAAGGATCAGGAACTCACTGTTCGCCAGCATCAGGCGGGCGGTATCGGATTTCAGAAGTTCCTCAACGTTCTGGGTAAGTCCGGTTACAAATCCGGAATACTTACGGATACGCTTGTACAGGCGGTAGAAAAAGTCCGCACTGTATTCATAGCGGAACAGCAGATAAAACTCATCCGCAAAGATCCATGTCGTTTTTCCCTTCTTCCAGTTCTGGATCACACGGTTAAAAATCGAATCCAGTGTGACCAGCATGCCAAGGGGCATCAGCTGTTCGCCCAGCTCCCGGATGTCATAGTCGATGATACGGCTCTTCGTGTTGACATTGGTTTCCTGGGCAAAGGTGTTCAGACTGCCATTGATAAACAGTTCCGAAGACAGAGCCAGCCCTCTGGCTTCTTCCTCCGGCTGGAGCATGAGTTGTCGGTACAGGTCCTTTAAGGTCGGCACCTGCCCTTTGTAACCGCCCCTCATATAATCCCGGTACACATCTGCGGTGCAGCGGTCAAGGATGGATTTCTCCTTTGCCGAAAGGTTTCCGGCTCCTACGAGCTGCTCAAACAGGGAAAGGATAAATTCTGACTTCTCAATCAGAGGATTTCGGTCATTGCCATAGGCAGAATCCATATCCAGTGCATTCAGATGGGTATCCGAGGTTGCCGAGATCCGGATGACCTCTCCGTTTAAGGCTTCCACTAGAGAAGCAAACTCCGACTCCGGATCGAGGATGAGGATGTCATCTTCCGTGGAAAGGGCAAGGTCTACGATCTCTTCTTTTGCCGAGAAGCTCTTTCCGGAACCGCTGACTCCCAATCGGAACGAATTTCCATTTAACAGCTTCCGGCGGTCTGCCACCAGCATATTTTTGCTGACTGCATTCTGCCCATAGTAGATGCCGCCCGGCTGCATGATCTCCTGCGTATGAAATGGAATCAATACAGCGGTGGACTCTGTGGTAAGGGTACGCACCGCATCGATCTTCCGCAGGCCATACGGCAGGACGGTGTTCAGCCCATCGACTTGTTGCCATTTCAGGGTTGCCATCTGGCAGAGATGTTTTCTTGCAATGGAATACAGGGTTTCCGTATCGGAATCCAGCTGTTTCTTGCTGTCTGCCATATGTACCATTGTCAGGATACCGAACATCATTCTCTGATCCCTGGTGGTCAGATCGTCCAGCATCTCCTTGGTCTCTTTTCTCTGCAGCTCCATGTCATAGGGAACTACGGCAGAAAAGTTATTGTTGGCATTCTGGCGTCTCTGCCAGTTGGTCACATTGGTCTCCACGCCCAGCAGTCGATTCTGGATCTCACGCACCGCTTCGTCTGTCGGTACGGGGATGATATCAATGGACAGCATCAGGTTCCTGCCAAGGCTGCACAGTTCGGAGATCATCTCATCTTTCACATAGCTGGCGTAATCTTCCATGAAAAGGACTCTTCCGTACTGCTCACCCAGTTTAAAATGATCGTTGTGGAATTCCATCGTGTCCGGGCAGATCCAGTCTTTGAAGCTGTGCCCTTTTTTCGCAAAGGCTTTCATGTCAAATGGAAAACTCTGCAGAACATCTGCCTTGAAAAAGTCCCGGAAGATCTGGAGCCTCTGCTCTGCATCCAGCTCTTCCCCGATGGAGGACAGCTTGGCCAGATGGGTGATGATATCCGTTCCCACACGGGCGAAATAGGTCCTGGCTTCATCGATGTTCTTCTTGTGGACACTGACGGTCAGGTAGCGTTCCTGGTAGATGCTGTTGTTAGTACCGGAGATCTTGGACAAGAGCATGTCGTTGTACTCCTTCCGGTATTCATCGAGCCCGTCCCCTTTCATTGGGATCAGCAGGGACTGTTCAAACTCTTCTTTGTTGATCTTACGGTTGTTCAGGGTAATCTTCGCAGTACAGCCGGAATCCAGTGCATTTAAAAGTTCGGAATAATCCAGGAACATTTCTGTCTTGTCCGCTTTACTGGCAATGGAATAATTGATATCCGTAAACCGGAATGTCCGGGAAAATTTACTCTCTACCTGAAAAATCCCATCCGGCCAGATCTTGCGGATGGGGATTGCCTGCTGGACAGACCTCGGTACTTTAAATTTTTCTTTGTCCTGTTTCAGTGTCTGACTCAGGGTTTTAATCAAAGGCATCACCCCTTCCTCTTGGCTTCTTTGGTTTCTTCTGTTTCGTCCGCTTCTTCTCCAGAAGCTCCGCTCCGTTTCCCATCATTTTTTCACCCAGCCGCAGGCTCTCTTCCATGCAGGAAAAGTACAGGTTCTCCGATTTGAATACCAGCCGTTTCGGGTACAGCAGTTCGGATTTGATGACTGTCCATGCGAACTGTTCTGCCGTCATGCCGTGGTAACGGAAAAAACCGCAGGCTGCAAAGGGAGCCGCCCCAAGCACACACAGCCATCCGGTTACCTGTTCCCCGGCATATTTCCGGGTGAGGAAATAGATCCCAAGGGCTGCCAGGATCGCCAGTACCGAAAATAAGCACTGCCGGAAACTTAAGCCCCAGAACATTGACTCCTGATAGTCTCGGATTTCTTTATTCATTTTCACTTCCATGTTGTTTTCTACCTTTCTCTCTGTGATTTGTTCTTTGGTTTCTGCTTTGGTGCATCCGCAATCTGGATGCCGTGGCTTTCCATAAATTCTCTGGTTCCCTGCGGATCATATTCTGCCAGTTTCTTCAGGTCAAAGGCGACCTTCTGAAAGGTGCAGTAACCGGAAACTGCGGTCTCCGGAAGTACCCTGCCCAGCTTGTATTTCCGAATAAAACGCAGATGCTCTTTGCTGAAATTGTGGTCGATATAGGCTTCGTTCACACCGTTCAGCGGAGCATGGTGCAGGTTCACCGTAAGGTCGGAAAAAAGTTCCGGGTAGCCATATTCTATCTGGTAAATCCCGACATACAGGCGGTCTCTGTCCAAGTAGCCGCTGACCCGTAAGAATACTTCCTCTGGTTGCTCTCCACTGTCATAAATTAATTTCTTTGGTTCTTCCATTCCTTTCTGCCTCCTATAATCCCATGATTTCTTTTACGATCCGGTCAGATGCCTTCACTGCCCCGACCAGTACCAGTAAGTTAAAGACCAGCTCCCCGATGTAGTTCCAGACAATCGTCACAGCAGACAGACTGGTATCCCCGACGGCCGGCGGACTCGCCGCAAACACCGAAAAGATGATGCAGGCCAGTGCGATGATGGCACCTTCCAGACATACCCCGGCGTAGGAACGGATAAAGTTCTTCCCTACAGACTGGGTTGGTTCCCCGGCAAAGGTTGCCAGCGGGATCGGTGCGATGGCTGTGTACATATACAGCTTGAACATTCTTCCATATACAGTCAGGATCATCACAAAGGAAAGCACGGTAATTAACAAGCTGCCTAACAGGGTTACGATCCACAAAGGGATGGATTCCAGCATCCCGACTGCTTCGATCTTGTCCACAATCTCTGAGGGCAGTTCCGTCACCGTTCCACCTGCCATCCCGGAATGGGACATAATATTTGCCACGATTCCCTGCACAATGGAAAAAATTGCCGTCAGAAGCTCCATGCCGGACATGACGGCTCCCTGTGCCAGTGCAAAACGGATAAAGGCTTTCACTACGTGTTCCGGCTTCTTCATATCCGTGAAGCTCCCACAGGTTTTCACCAGCCCTGCCGCAAAAAATAAGACCAGCAGGCCGTACCCGATGGCTCGGAGCCCTCCGTTGATGTTCGTCATCACGCTCCAGATCGCACCGCCCTTGAAATTCTCCGGGCTTTGCGTCAGCAGTGTCCAGATCTCGGCCAGCTTGTCACTCCAGGTCTGCAAGGCAGAATTCAGATTCTGTACGATCCAGTTATCACTCAAACAGTTTCACCTCCCATCCTGCAAAAGTGAGCGGGGAACCCGCATTTCGCATGGCTCCCCTTCTGGTCTCTGATCCTAACCCATGATCAGATCCAGGATCTCTTTTGCAAAGGTAATGATGATACCGCCTGCCAGTGTCAGGAATCCGTTTGCCCTCTGGCTCGGATCGTGGCTCTTTAGGGACAGGCCGACCTGCACGATACCAAATCCAAGCAGGATCAGGCCAATGGCACGGATCAGGGAAAAGATAAACGTGGACAGGTTATTGACGACTGCCAGCGGATCGCCTGCAGCGTAAACGCAAGTTGCCCCAATGCAGAAAGTCAGCACCATCACCGCATACAGGGCAAACAGTTTCTTCTGCCCTCTCTTCATCTTCAGCGGTGTGGTCTCTTTTTTTGTTTCTGTGTGTTTCTTATTTTTCAGTAAATTCATCGGCATTCCTCCAATCAAAAAAGCTCCCCGATGATGTCCTCATCCAGAAGCAGTTCGTAGTCGTTATATCTTGTTTCGTCAAAGGTAAAATCGTCATGTGCCAGCGGTGCTTTCGCATAGTTGAACGGGCCGGCACCGCCGTCTTCGGTATACCGGATGTTGGGATGCTTCATCAGGTCATACTTGGCATCCAGTATGGGCCGTTCCCCGCGGATAAACAGAAGTGCATTCTGGTTATCCAGCATACGGACTTCATCCGGCTGTAACAGCTCCCTTCCGCTCTGCTGGAAGTTGGTGGAGTAGCTGCCGGATTTTCCTTTGGTCTGCCCGTAGGTGTTGGTGTCTATGGTTTCTTTCCCCAGTAATTCTGATACATATTTGTGTGTCTCTTTTTCATTGCCGCCCAGGTACAAAAACTCATCGCAGTTGCCCACCAGACTTTCCCAGGAGTCCTTGAACAGAGCCTTTAGCTGGCTCATGTTCTGGATGATGATGCTGCAGTAAATGGAACGGGAACGGCAGGTTGCCAGGATCTTCTCAAACTCATTTGGCAGGGATACGTTTGGAAACTCATCCATGATACAGTTGACCGGAACCGGGAGGGCACCGCCATGCACACGGTCTGCCATATAATAAAGAGTCTGGAAAAGCTGGCTGTAGATCATACCTACCAGATAATTCAAAGAGGTGTCCGCATCCGGAATACAGCAGAAAAGGGCAACTTTTCTTTCGCCCATGCTGGAAAGATCCAGTTCATCGGTATTGGTCAGCTTGGCGATCTGCGGCAGGTTGAAGGCTGCCAGACGGACACCAACACTGATCAGGATGGACTTGGCGGTCTTTCCTGCCGCCTGCTTGTAAATGTGGTACTGCTTGACGGCAATGCTGTCCGGGTCCCGCATCTCCAGACGGTCAAACAAAA
>CAUFXR010000077.1 GCA_959596515.1 uncultured Oscillospiraceae bacterium | reverse complement strand
TTGCTTATTGGGAATTCTCTCATTTTGACTTGTACTATTTTTATTCTAGCAGCATAGTTCTCTCATCAGAAAAAGATAAATACTTGCGATTTTCGATCGGTCTGTTTTCCGGTGTATCTTCCACCGTTCTAAAAACACTTGGCAAAAGCTTGTATTGACAATCCTCCATTCCACGAAAAAGGAATGTGCTTTTTGTAGGATTATTCATTAAGGGATTATTTGGAGATTCTTTATTTAGTTCCATTATCTTCTCTAAATAATCTGAAACACTATTTATATAGAGATCTGTCATTCTAATCACCACAGTAAAATTTTACCATAGGTTACTCAAACATACAAGCTGATAAATAGCCCATTAAATCCGGATTAATATTAACTTTATAACAAAAACACCATTGAGTCCGAACTTGAAAGTTCAGATTTCAATGGTGTTTTCGCATGGTGGGCCATCAGGGACTCGAACCCCGGACCGACCGGTTATGAGCCGGTTGCTCTAACCAACTGAGCTAGTGGCCCTTATCATATGCTAAAATATGATAGCACAAAGCCTCACTTTTTGCAAGTGCTTTATCCTCGTTCTAACAATCCGTTTCCTCCCGTGGCAAATGATTATCTTCATAAAAGCGCTGTCTAATCCGCTCCAATTTTTCCTCAAAGCTTTCCAGAGAATAAAGGAAGGAGGTTACACGGTCTTCCAGTGTATCACTTCCAATTTCCAAATCTTTTTTTAAATTTTTAACATCCTGCTGAAAAACACCCACCGTTTCTTGAATATCGTCGATGACAAAAATGGCGTCCATCGCCTGTTCTTTCGCGGAATCCCGAATGTTCTGCGCCTCAGCCTCCGCTTTTCGATGAATCTCATAGAGGTGAAATTGAATATCATCGTATTGTCGGCTTTTACGGATCAATTCATCGCTCTGCCGCTGAGCTTTTACCCATTCTTCCTGAAGGCGCTCGATTTCCTTATTCAATTCTTTTCTTCCCTCAAGGAGAGCCGCGATCTGATTTTGTAGACGTCGTTCCACGTAGCTTTCAGACTTCTCCCGCACTTCCATGTTTTCCCCCTCTGGAACCAAACGGCGGTCATATTTTTCATCTTTTTGTTTCATCCAGCACTCCTCCCTTTTCTAGTCTATCATAAGCCCTCAAAAACGGCAACATCTTCTAAGATTTTCTTTCTTACGATTCTCAAATTTATCGAAACTATAGTATTTTTATTTTTCTCTTTCATCTTCATGGAAAAGCTGTATAATAAAATCAGCAAGGTTTTGATCGTAAAGGAGGAATCCCTCATGACAAAAAAATTAGCTGTTTTCGATTTAGACGGCACTTTAAGCCGTACAGAGCTGTTTGCCGTTCCGGCCGCTCAGGAAATGGAGCGGCTATTGGGTTATCCCGTTCAGGAAGCTTCCCATATCATCGCTTCCTTTGGCACCAACTACCACGATACCATGGATGCTATTTTCCCTGGCTGGAATCAAAAGGACTATGATTTCTATTTTACCCACGGCGGTGAGATACAGGCGAAGTACCTGGATCGCGCTAAACCCTATGCCGGTATTCCGGAAGCCATGGATCAGCTTCACGCTTTGGGTTATCAAACAGCAGTCTGTTCCAACTCCAACATTCGTTATATCACCATGTGTGTAACGGCCATTGGCCTAAAGGATAAAATGGATTATCTGCAGGAACTGGAGGCTGGAATGGACAACAAGGGCCAGAGTCTTGGCAAACTTCTCAAAGAGGTTTCTCCCGATAAAGCGATCATGGTCGGTGACACCTTATTGGATCGACAGGCCGCTATCGATAACCAGATACCGTTCATTGGCTGTGCCTATGGGTTTCGCCCCTATGAAATGGAACAGGTCGAGCACACAGTGGAAAGCGCCAGCCAACTTCCCCGTTTGATCGAAACGCTTCTTGGGGAATAGAAAAAACGCTGGATGGCTCAACCGGATAATTTGTCTAGGGATTGGCAAGTAAGAGCGTTCCTAATTTTTAGGCTCTAGTAAAAGGAAGCCGCCAGTAATCGCTTTTGAGAAAATAATAAAAGCAGTGTCTCATTTTCTCTAAACAATCAGTTATTCTGATCGTCTGCAAATAGGTGTATCACTGTTTTCAAGCAAGACTTCAGAATAGCTTAATCGCTTAGGTTACTAAAAACTTTTCTAACAGTTTCCCGTTAAACCTTAAAACGTCTGCCATTTTCCGCAGAATCTTTTGCCGAAAAAACCGGCAATTTCCTAAAATCAATAACACAAAACAGACGAACGCTGATAAGCGGTTCCCGTGTTTTTCAAATTTTTCATAAAAACACGCTCGGCACCGATCAATACACAGCGTTCGTCTGTTTTTACGGTGAATAACCTATTTTCAGCGCAGCTGAAAACACAGCCTCAAAATATGTCCCCTAGAAACTCGGGCACAAACATTTGGAAAATATACCGTTACTCTAAAAAGCGCATTTTCGCATTTTAAAGATAAAAACAACTTGAAAACACACTTTCAAAAATCAGGTACGAATACGACAGGTACGAATACAAAGAGAAAAAACGCAGCGCATAGCTTGAAGCCTGATACATTGAAACACATTTGAGGCCTCGGTGTGACCTAAAAACCTTTTTTATTACCGAACACACAAATAAACTGACCAGCATAAAAGTTCCACGCGCTCTCCTTACAAAATACTTCCAAGAAGTTAGTTCCTACCGAACCTTTCAAAATATCTGTAAAAATGGTTATGAGTCAATTTCATCCGCGATTTGCATCAGTCGTTTCAATCGATGATTCACACCGCTGCGGGTGATCGGCGGCGTCAGCCTTTCCCCTAACTCTCGCAGGGAAAATTCAGGATTTTCCAGGCGCAGTTCCGCCAGCTCTCGCAATTCCTCAGGCAAAGACGTAAGTCTCCCTTTTTGCTGGATCTTTCGGATCGCCTCTAGTTGCCCTGCGGCAGCGGAAGCGGTTTTTCCAATATTCGCGGTTTCAAAATTCGTAGTTCGGTTCACATAATTCCGAACCTCTTTTACCATTTTTACCTGCATAAATTCCATTGCCGCTTTATTCGCCCCAATAAAAGCCAATAAATCTGTAATCTGCTCGCTGCCCTTAACATAAACCACGTACTGGCCCTTTCGTTTGGTTACGCCTGGAGTCACCGAAAGCTCAGACAGACTTTCCAAAAATGAACAAAGCTCTTTCGCTTCCTCAGAGGAGGCGCAGGCAAATTCCAAATGATAGTCCCTGGCAGGATTAGTCATCGTGCCTTTTTCTAAAAACAGCCTCCTTAAAGAAAGAGCGTCCTGAGACGCTCCGTTAGGCTGTAGTGCGGAAAGTTCCCGCTTGGTATCAGAAGAAAACGACACACGACTCCCTCCTTTGATACTGCTCTTACCGTTTCGGCAAGAACCTTTTACTTTTTGATATCCCGATGATGTACACTGGCCCGCTGACCCTTTTCCAGCAGATAGTTATAGAGAAGTTGAGCCAAAGCCACAGATCTATGTTTACCGCCGGTACAACCGATTCCCACAAAAAGCTGGCTTTTTCCTTCCGAGCGGTACAAAGGAAGCATATAATCGATTAAGGATAAAAACCGCTGGAGAAAGCCCTTGGTCTGTTCCCATTGCATCACATAGCTTCTCACCGGTTCATCTAAACCTGTCAGATCTTTCAGTTCCTCCACATAAAAAGGATTGGGTAGGCATCGCACATCAAACACCAGATCCGCTTCGCTGGGCAAACCGTATTTAAATCCAAAAGAAACACAGTTGACCAGAAGAGACATATCGGAATTTTCCAAAAACAAAGCGGAGATTCGATTTTTTAACTGAGTTGGAGACAAAAACGTGGTATCGATCAGATAATCCGCGGCCTCCTTTACCGGCCGCAGCACCTCCCGCTCATAGTGGATCGACTGAGTTATAGAACCCTCAAATGAATCGGAAAGCGGATGACGCCGCCGGGTCTCCTTATATCGGTGGATCAAAACGTCATCGCCGCAGTCCAGAAACAAAATCTTATATTTTTTCTGTTCCTGCTTCAGGGTGTCCAAAGTTTCAAACAGGCTGCTGAACATATCTCCGCCCCGAGTATCGGTGACAATTGCCACCCGTTTCATCTCCGGCGTCGCCTGCTCGCACAGGGTATAAAATACCGGAATCAGCTTGGGCGGAATATTATCCACGCAGTAAAAACCGATATCCTCTAAAGCATCCACCGCCCGGGACTTTCCCGCCCCGGACAATCCGGTTACAATAATAAAATCCATAGATCCAAACTCCGCCTTTATTATGTCATCAGTTTAATTTCACATTCCAGTTCTACTTGCTTTTCTCTCTTCACCGTATCCTGAATTATCTTGACCAGTCTTTGCACATCCTGACAGGTAGCCCCACCGGTATTGACAATAAAACCCGCATGCTTCTCGCTGACCTTTGCTCCGCCCACTATCTTTCCTTTTAAGCCGCATTCCTCGATCAGCTGTCCCGCAAAATACCCCTCTGGCCTCTTGAACACGCTGCCAGCACTGGGATATTCTAAAGGCTGCTTTGCCTTTCGCCGTCCCAGATAATCTTCCATCTGTGCCTTAATCACACTGTAATCCCCTTTCTCCAGCTGAAAGGTCAATCCCGTGATCACCAGCTTTTGATCCGTATAGGCGCTGTGTCGATAAGAAAAATCCAGGGCGCTTCCGACGAATTCTCCCGAATTCCCATTTTCATCCAGGTGTCGGCATTTTACCAGAACATCTTTCATCTCTCCGCCGTAGGCGCCCGCATTCATATAAGCGGCGCCACCGGCCGACCCCGGAATTCCCCAGGCGAACTCTAAACCTGTGAGGGAATTTTCCAGCGCGAATTTGCAAAGCTTCGCCAGGGTTACCCCCGGGCCGCAGATGATCTTTGTCTCATCTTCCAGCCGGAGCCGGCAAAGATCTCCGCCAAAGCTGATGACAACTCCCCGCAGTCCCTCGTCGGGAATCAATAGGTCGGAGCCATTGCCGATCACGTATACCGACACGCCGGCTTCCCGGCACAGCTTCAAAACTCCGCGCAGGGATTTTTCATCCGGCACCGTAACAAATACATCTGCCGGGCCGCCGATTTGAAAACTGGTATGCAGGCTCATGGGCTCGTTTTCCTGAACCTGCGCCCCTGTCTGGCGCAGGCCGCTAATGAACTCTTGAGTAACCGGTTGTAGGTTTCGCTGCGTCATGGATGCTTAGTCCTCCAAATGAATATTTCTTTCGTTCAGGTACTGCTGGAACCGTTCCACACTGGAGTTTACCACCAATTCCTCAGGAAAGTCGATTTCCTCCAGCATTGCCAACGCCAGATCGGCGTGGCCTATCTGTGGAGCGAAATGTGAATCCGTATTAACTATGATCCGGACGCCATGCTTTTTGCAAAGCAAAGCGATTTCCCTACAGTTTATGACGGCATCCTTTCGAACATGAAAAGAGTTATTGTTGATTTCCACCAGCTTTCCGTACTGGCCAAATACCGGGATCACATGTTCATAATCAAATTTAAATTTAGGCTGACCACAATGGCCAATTACACAGACTCTGGGATCTTTGGCGATTTGCAGCCAAGCGTTGGTACAGCTTTCCACCGTGGGAGTCTCCTGGGTCAAGAGTGTGGACGAATGAATCGAGGCGATTACCCAATCCAGATTTTTGTGCTCATCATCCACATAATCGATTGTTCCATTAAAATCCAACACATTACACTCTACCCCTGTAAGCAGATACACTCCATCTACCTTATGCGGGATAATTTTCAGATTTTTAAAATACCACTTTCCAGGAGAACCCGGCATCGTAGGGCCGTGATCGGTAATTGCCAGATAGGACAATCCCACCTCCTTAGCAGCGTGAATATTTTCCAACCAGGTGCTATATGCGTGGGTGGAAGCGATTGTGTGACAATGAGTATCCGCGATAATTTTCATAGTATCATCCTTTTGTTAACGCTTTATGAAATCAAAAATTCGAGTCTGTCCCAAGAAAACTCTGAACGGCGAACAAAATCGCTAAAAAGATCAACAGGCTAAAAAACAAATAAGCCGTTTGAAATCGGAAGTACTTTCAGAAAATCGGGTGAAATCCCGATGCTAGGCTTTTACCAAGCGAGGCCCCAAAAGCCATATTCCTTTCTCAGTTTCCGTTTCGCTTTCGCTGGTTAAACGTCCCTTCGATTTTGGTAACGCGCCAAAGTCTCCTTTAACGTTTCCACAGCGCAACGTTTCACAGAGAAAATCAAAGATTCCAATTAATTTTGGGACTCCCGTTATCGTCGTCGCTATAAGTCATTCCAAGATTTTGCAGTAATTCCTTGGCGGCGTTATACCCCATCTTTTTCTGACGGTTATTCATGGCCGCTACCTCGATAATTACCGCAAGGTTTCTTCCGGGCTTTACCGGTATGGTAAGCACAGGAACCCTCAGGCCTAAAATTTCTGTATACTCGTTTTCCATACCCATACGATCATATACCTTTGTTTTGTCCCAAATTTCCAGGTTAATGACCATATCTATTTTTTCCGTCAGTTTTACAGCGCCCATACCAAAAATCCGGCGGGCGTTGATGATGCCAATACCTCGCAGCTCAATAAAGTGGCGAATATTCTCCGGTGCGCTTCCTACCAGAGATTTTTTGGAAACCCGTCTGATTTCCACCGCATCGTCGGCAATCAGCCGATGGCCTCTTTTGATCAGCTCGATAGCGGTTTCGCTTTTTCCAACGCCGCTGTCGCCTACCAGCAGGATTCCCTCGCCGTAAACCTCCACCAAGACCCCATGTCTGGTTACCCGGGGAGCCAGCTCCACATTCATGTAGGAAACCAAAGCCGCTACCAGGCTAGAGGTAGTATCCGCAGTACCTAACAAAGCAACACCATGCCGTTTCGCCGCCTCCATCATCTCCGGATAAGGCTTTAGGCTACGACAAATAATGATAGCCGGAGGCTTTCTGGAAATCAATCCTTCCAAGGCTTTCTCCCTTTCTTCCTGGGAATAGCGGCCTAAAAAAGCGTTTTCCGTATGTCCAACCACCAAAATACGCTTGTTATCATAAAAGTCTAAAAAGCCGGTAAATTCCACACCGGGACGGTTAACATCCTTGGATGAGACCAGAATATCCTCGCCATTTTCCGGCATATAAATCGTTTCCAAGCCCAGTTCCTTCATTACACTGGATAAGGGCACAGTAAATGTTTGACTCAAAAAACACACCTGCCTTCAATCGTTTTCAGCCTATAGGTTTCCGCAAAGGGCATCGCTTCAGGACCTTTTTATACAGACCGCCCTTCTATCCGTTTCGCTGCTGCGGAACCAATTGGATATTATTATTATACCTCATGACAAGACAAGTTTAAAGCCAAACCACAAAATTTCTTTTTTGCGTGCAATGGGGATTAAAACCTGTTATAATAGGGGTAATGATTTTTTTAAGGAAGCTGGTGTCTCTTTTGAACATCGCTATTTTTACAGAAAGCTACGTACCAAGCACCGGTTTCGTCCCCTCTGAAAGTTTTCTTCTGGCGCAATGTTACCGGCAGATGGGACACCGCGCTGTCGTAATCACCTGCGATCCAAAATGTAAAAAAATAGAAGCCCGGCAGACAGTGGTCAAGATTCCGGGACGGCCCGCTCCAAACCAGTATGGTTTTGCTCCTTCGAAAAAAAGAAAAGCTGATCAAGCTGAGCTTTTCTCTGTCTTGGAACCCTATGAGTTTCATTTGGTCCATGTGTTCTCCTGCGGGAAAATGGCAATCCACGGAATGCAGTTCGCCAATCGTTTTGATTTGCCTCTGGTATTCTCCATCAGCGATTTTTACGAAGACGCGGTTCCTTATTTGACCAACACCAGGCTTTTGGAACCCTGGGCCGCTTCCCGGCAGAAAGCCCGTTTCCGCGATATTGCGGACTACGCGGATATTATCACCTCCACCAATAAGAAAGCCGGAGATTATTTAGCCAGCGCCGGTGTGAAGCGGAAATTTGTTCTAGTTCCAATCAACGCTGATCCAGAACGGTTTCGCCGGCAAAATGTCGATTCAGACCAAATAAACGCCATCAAAATGAAATATCATCTCACCGACAAGACGGTAGCGATCTTCGCCGGAAGGCTGTTGTATGAAAAAGGCGTGGATATTCTCCTTCAGCGGTGGGCTAACCATCTAAAGCTGGAGCCGGATATGCGTCTGCTGATCGTAGGCACCGGCCCGGAAAAAGCCACACTGCAGCAGCTCAGTAAAAATTTGAATTTGGACAAGCAGGTCATTTTTACCGGTGAGGTCATGAACAAAGACATGCCCGCCTATTACGCCGCCAGCGATCTTTTTGTCAGTGCCTCTGAAATGCCCATGATGTCCATGGCGGTTTGTGAGGCGTTATTGGCTGGTCTTCCCTGTATTGTCAGTGATAAAAGCCGAGCCGCAGGTCAACTGCAGCACGGGGAAAACGGATTCTATTTTTCCAATTCTAACGAGTTTACTGACTATGTCCGCAGAATCGCCTCCTTGGATTACAATGGCAAAGAGGCACTTCACCGAATGGTAAGAAGTACTGTGGAGGGAACTCCCAAGGAAGCTCAGGCTCAGGCGATGCTTTCTTTATATAAAAAGGCTCTGCGTCTGCATTACTACGATCCCCAGCGTTTGGAAGCTGCTAAACAAAGCGGCCGGATAAATGGTTGAACAAAAGCGCGAAAAAAGAAAAGAAAAGAAACGAAAGGGAAAAGCTCTTTTCTCCTTCCTTTTTTTCGTACAGTTCCTCCTGCGCGTCCCTTTTTAATTTTTTCGCCGTTTCTACACAGGTTTCCCTATCCTTTCTCACGCCCTCCTTTCTCACGCCCTCCTTTCTCACGAACTCTTTTCTCACGCCCTCTTTTCTCACGCCCTCTTTTCTCACGAACTCTTTTCTTATGAACTCTTTCTTATGATATCTTCCTATAACTTTCATAATCTCTTAATATCATGTAAGTGGTGACTTAGGGCGGATACGGAAAAATCGCCTGTAAACTTTTCATGCGGAATGATGTTTGATGTCTTTGTGCTTTCCCCCGTCGCCACAATAGAACGCTTTTAATAGTTTTTCCCTATCACCAAACCGCTGCGGTCAGCGACTCATTCCATTTCCGGTTTCAATTAAAAAATGGTAAATTTTTGCCGAAATTTTTCCACATGTCAAAGAGCCCAGAATTTAAAATCTGGGCTCTTTTTACAGTGATTACATTAGCGGCGAAAATAACCGCAGCACACTCCAGAACAACCGGCGGTATACCGGTACGCGCTTACAATCCTCCAAAGTAATCTCCCGGCAACTGCGCAGGGTTTCCAAAAAATCAGTCTTAACTTGTTTTAGAGCTTTGGTACGGTACATCCATACGCCGCACTCAAAATGGAGGTACAGACTGCGGAAGTCAAAATTAATAGTCCCTACCGTGGCGATTTGGTCGTCGCACACCACAGTTTTGGAGTGGATAAATCCCGGAGTGTACTCAAAAATCCTGATTCCCGCCTTGATCAATTCCTGATAACCGGATCGGGTAGTCATATGCACCAAAACCTTATCCGGAATAAACGGTGTGATAAATCTCACATCCACGCCTCGCTTCGCCGCGATACATAAGGCATACCGGAGCTCGCTGTCCATAATGAGATAGGGAGTGGTAATATATAAATAGTCTTTCGCACCGTAAATTAAATTTAAATACACATTCTCCCCCACCCGCTGATTACCCAGCGGACTATCTCCGTAAGGCTGGACAAATCCGTCTGAAGCAAACGCCGCCTGGGGCTGGTAATAATGAGGGCGATAACATTCGAATTTCCGGGACGGCATGGCGCAAAGAGTCGCCGGATCATCACAGTACCACATCTGCAAAAATAGCAGGGTAAAGCTCCAAACACCCTCACCCTTGATCAAAATAGAACTATCTTTCCAGTGACCGTATTTTACATAGGCGTTGATGTATTCATCCGCCAAATTGATTCCTCCGGTAAAGGCCGTGTGTCCGTCAATTACGGCGATCTTTCGGTGATCCCGGTTATTATATACGGTAGAAAGCACCGGCACAAAAGGATTAAACACCTTGCATTGAATTCCTCTTTTTCGGAGTTCCCGCGCGTAATTCTCAGGCAAGGTAGTCAGACATCCCATGCCGTCGAACAGCAGCCGCACATCTACCCCTTTTTTGACCTTTTCCTCCAGGATCTCTAAAATACTGTCCCACATGATCCCTTCCTGGATGATAAAATATTCCAAAAAAATATAGTGCTGAGCCTTACTCAGCTCGTCTTTCAGACGGGCGAATTTGATTTCTCCCGTGCTTAAATATTCCGTGGTAGTGTTCTGATATACCGGATAACCCGCATCCTGAAAAAGATAATTCGCCTGACTTTGGGCGCCGTGACTCTCTTCCAGCAGCCGTTCCATCGTCTCCGGATTTTGTTTCAACAGTGGATGAGTCGCTTCTAAAATTGCCAGCAGGCGAAATCTCAGATGTTTAATGGAGGCTTGAAGCCGATAAAAAATATAAAGCATTCCGCCAAACAAGGGAAAAATCAGGATGGGGATGACCCACGCCAGCTTATATTCCGGATTTTCCGGGCGGTTGAAAATATAAACGGTCACAGCGATACTGACGACCCGTAGGGCAGTATCAATATAGATAAAATAATCCGATAACACATAAAGGCCGACAATGAGAAACACCCCTTGAAGTGCCAAAAGAAAAATCACTGTTACTACCCGGCGGCTGAATAGTCTGCTGGGATGCTGCCGTTTGTGCCGTTTGGTCACTTCCTTTTGCCCGGCTAACCGGTCCATTTACGATTCTTCCTCCTTTTTCGGCTCTTGCGGTTCCATTCCCTGGGGCGCTTTCCTACGGGCTTCCTCAGCGTTAGTCTCATCATCTTTCAAAGGCTCCGACGTTTTTTCCCCTGACACTTCGGCAGAGGTAGGCTGCGCCTCTTGCCCTTTCTGTTTTTCCGATGGGGATTCCTGTCGGGGAAGCTGCTCCCCGGTCAGTTTGGTAGCGACAGGACCTTCTGCCGGCATTGCGATCTCTTTCTTCCGAAGTCGCTTATTCACAAACTCGCTTAATAACAGATAGAGAACCGCTAAAATTGGCACACCCAGCACCATACCGGCCACACCGCCTAAACCGCCGCCCAAGGTTACTCCCGCCAGCACCCAAATACCGGAAATTCCCAAAGAATCCCCGACGATCAGCGGGCAGATAATGTTTCCGTCTACCTGCTGTAGCACAATAATAAAAATGATGAACCAAAGTCCTTTCATTGGATCCACCATCAGCAAAATCAACGCGCTGGGGATTCCTCCCAAAAAAGGCCCGAATACCGGGATAATATTGGTAACGCCCACCACCACACTGATCAACAAAGCGTAAGGCATTTGGAGAATCGACATTCCCACAAAGCAAAGCACCAGAACAATAAGAGAATCATAAATTCGTCCCAGAAGATACCGGACAAAAATCCGATTGGAAACTGTGCCCACCTCTAGCACCTTGTCAGAAACCTTAGCCGGAAGCAGCGCCACCACCAGTTTTTTGACCTGTCGGATCAAGGTTTCCTTGCTATACAACATATAGACGGAAACCACCAGGCCAATCACCCAATTGATCACGCCGGTAGTGAAATCCATGGTAAAGTCAATTAGCTTCGGAGCCACCTGGCTCGCGATATTGGTAATCTGGGCGCCTAATTGATCCCAGAAAAGGTCTATCCGCTTTTGAATGCCTGCGCTCAACCCCATACCAGCGATAAAATCGGTCACCGCTTTTTCCGCGGACTCCGCATATCCACCTATATTTTTCCCAAGCTGAGAAATACTGACCACCAACTGGGGAATAACGATCCAAATCATAGCCGTTATACACAAAAACACCAGCAAATAGGAAACTATCACGGATAACGCCCGAACCTGTTTGACGTATTTACCGTTCTTCTTTTCTCCTAGGTGGTGAAATACTTTTTGCCGGAAAAACTCATAGAGCCCGTTTACCAGAAACGCCAATACCAGCCCATAGATAAACGGCGCCAGCAAACCGGAAACATTGGAGAACATTCCGGAAAAGAAATCCCATTTGATGATAACCATGGTCAATAAAATACCATAGGTGATTAAAATGATTCCTTTTTTTAAATCCAAATATTTCAAAAGCAGCGCTCCTTTGCGTCGTTAGCTTTTACTCTTCTTTATCATAAACGATTTCTCAAGGATTTTCAAGAAAATGCCAAAGGAATCTAACCTAATTGTAAAATTTGCACTTGCGTTCACAAAAAAACGATGCTATAATGAGTGTTAAAATTTTTATTAAGAAGTCATATGGATTCCGCCCTATACTTCCTTGAAGATCCGCTGGAAAAGTCCCTATCCAAACAGCGAAAAACCCGCTTTCTCGGTTGGGAATTTTGTGTACAACCATAATTGAATCTTTGAGGCCGATATGCTATCATAATAAAAATGGTATTTTATTATTTAACTCGTTAAAGTGTTTTGAGAGCTTTGCCCGGGAAATAAAATCTTCCTGTACCGGCACTCTCGCATCCGCTTTCAATTTCTATTTTTTATTTCTATATGGTTTCTATATTATTGTATAGACAAAACGCGCTAAAAATTCATTGCGAAACTGAATGAAAGGGGGCCTGATTTCATGGTGAACGGAGCTCAGATCATGGTGAAATGCTTGG
>CAUFXR010000076.1 GCA_959596515.1 uncultured Oscillospiraceae bacterium | reverse complement strand
TTGCTGGTCTGGCGCGGCATCAGCATCTCGCTGAAAGCCAAGGATAAGTTCGGTTCTCTGCTGGGCATCGGTCTTTCCGCTCAGGTGGGACTTCAGGTGATTTTGAATATCGCCGTAGTGACCAACACCATTCCCAATACGGGAATCAGCCTCCCGTTTTTCAGCTATGGGGGTACCTCCCTGGTGATCCTGCTGGCCCAGATGGGTGTGGTGCTGTCGATTTCTCGAACGTCGATGATCGAAAAAGGATAGCAGAGCGGAATAGGCGCTGTTTTCTTGCTTTGACCTTTTAAAACGAAAACGCCGCCGGACAGCGGGAAAAATACGATCTTCCGAAGCGTGCTAGGATTCGGAAAGAGCGCGATGGTGATCCGCTGAATTTGGGGGCTTTTGAGAAAAGCGCGTATCGATAATGAAACGATGCCAGGCATATGGTCCTGGAGGAGGTAAATGATATGAAATTATTATTAGCGGGCGGCGGTACCGCCGGCCATATCAATCCGGCGCTGGCCATCGCCGGTTACGTGTGCCAGCGGGAGCCGGCTACGCAGATCCTTTATGTGGGAGCCAAAGGCGGTATGGAGGAACGACTGGTTCCGCAGGCTGGTTATGATTTTGAAAAAATCGAGATTTCAGGTTTTCAAAGAAAGCTGTCCTTTGAAAACCTGAAAAAAAATATCCATACCGTAAAGCTGGTGTTCTCTTCCAGCAAGGATGCCAAAAAAATTATCAGCCGATTCCAACCGGATCTCTGTATCGGCACCGGCGGCTACGTCAGCGGTCCGGTAATCCGACAAGCGCAGAAGATGGGAATTCCCACCTTGATTCACGAGCAAAACGCGTTTCCGGGCGTGACCAATAAAATGCTGTCAAAGCACGCGGACCGGGTAATGCTGGCCATCGAGGATGCTAAGAAACACATGGACCCTAACGCCAGCTTTACCGTGACCGGAAACCCTGTGCGGGGACAGATCGTCACTTCCCGAAAGCAATCATCCCGTGATTACTTACACCTGGACAACCGTCCGGTGATTTTATCTTTCGGAGGTAGCCTGGGGGCGAGAAAAATCAATGAGGCGGTGGCGGATCTGATCGCCTGGAGCTCCAGAGACGATCGGTTTCAGCACATTCACGCCTATGGGCAATACGGGAAATGGTTCCCGGAGCTTTTAGAGAAGAAAGGCGTTGATCTAAAGGCCCATAACAATCTGGATATCCGGGAATATATCAATAATATGCCGGTTTGTATGGCGGCGGCTGACCTGGTGATCTGCCGGGCGGGCGCGATTACCCTGACGGAAATTCAGGCCCAGGGGAAAGCTTCTCTGTTGATTCCTTCCCCCAACGTGGCGGAAAACCACCAGTACCACAACGCCATGGCGCTGGTCAACCGAAACGCCGCTGAGATCCTGGAAGAAAAAGATCTGACAGGAGAATCTCTGATCGAAATGGTGAAAAAAATGATTTCCGATCCGATCAAGCTGAGGGAATACCAAGATAACGCCAAGGCCATGGCGATTTTGGACTCTAATGAACGGATTTATCAGGTGATCAAGGAAGTTTTAGAGAAAAAATAAGCTTGAAAGCTTAGACTTAGAAACTTTGCGTTTATCCGCTTTCCGGCGATGCACCAGGTTTTTCCTTTTCGCATAGTATGTGAGTATCAGAAAAGGAAAGGGTGTATTGCTGTGTCGAAGCTGATGATAGAAGGTTCCCATTGCCTGGAAGGGGAATTGACGGTTCACGGCGCGAAAAACAGCGCCTTGCCGGTGCTGTCCGCTACTCTTTTGTGCGACGGGGAAAGCCATATACATAACTGCCCCCGCCTGTCCGATGTTGACGCCTCGGTGGAGATCCTAAAATATTTAGGCTGTCGAGTGGTTCGGGAGGGGGATACGGTGTCAGTGAATACCGATACCCTTTGTCGTTGTGATATCCCGGATCAGTTGATGCGGGAAATGCGTTCTTCCATCGTGTTTTTGGGAGCTGTTGCGTCTCGGATGGGAAAGGCGAAGCTTTCTTTCCCCGGCGGATGTGAATTGGGCCCCAGACCAATTGATCTTCATCTGAAAGCTCTGCGTCAGATGGGAATGGTGATCAATGAGTTTCATGGTTATCTGGACTGTACCGTGCCGACCCAATTAAAAGGAACTCCCATTGCTCTGTCGTTTCCCAGCGTAGGCGCTACGGAGAATATCATTTTGGCGGCGGTACTGGCGGAAGGAACTACCGTAATCACCAATGCGGCTAGAGAGCCGGAAATTTGTGATTTGTGCAGTTTCCTGAACGGATGCGGGGCAAAGATATTCGGGGCCGGTGAGGGACGGATCGTCATCGAAGGTGTGGAGAAGCTCACCGGAGGGGATCACCGTGTGATCCCAGACCGGATCGCGGCCACAACTTTTATGACCGCCGCGGCGGTCACCGGTGGTGATCTTTTGCTGCGAAAGGTGATCCCGGATCATCTATCTCAGGTAATCCCAATGTTTCAGGAGGCCGGCTGCCGTTTGCGGTGGGATGACACAAATCTGAGAATACAGGCGCCTCAACGTCTGCGGGCGATTAAAAACGTGAGAACCATGCCGTATCCCGGATTTCCTACTGACGCTCAGGCGCCGGTGATGGCGATGACCACGGTTTCCGATGGGATCAGCATTTTTGTGGAAAATATATTTGAAAGCCGCTATAAGCATGTAGGCGAACTTTGCCGGCTCGGCGCCAATATCAAGGTGGAGGGCCGGGTAGCCATTGTGGAAGGTGTGCCAAGACTTTTCGGAGCTTCTGTGGAAGCGCCAGATTTGCGTGGCGGCGCGGCGCTGATTGTGGCCGGGCTTGCAGCCGACGGCCTGACAGAGGTTTCCGGTCTGCGACATGTGGATCGGGGCTATGAGGCGATTGAAAAAAGCCTGAACCAAATAGGAGCGAAGGTCAGCAGAATTTAAAGGATGTGGAACATGGGCACAAGAGATCGAAATCAAAATAAGCAGCCTGTTCCCCGGGAGATGCCCAGAAGATCGGCGGCCGCACGGAATCCCCGGGCGCCCCAAAAGCGTATTCCCCGGGAACAAGGAGAGCCGACGGTCCAAAGGCCCCAAGAGACCCAAAGGCGTCCCGCTCAGACTGCTGCAGGAAAAAAAGAGAGAAAGCGAGTTTATTCGGCGCGCAGAAATAAATACCGCAAGGTAAAAATCGGCATTTTGTACACAGTCATGATTTTAGCGATTTTAACGGCGGGCATTGCCATTGGTGTGTCAGTGCTGTTTAAAATCGATACCATTCAGGTGGTGGGGGAATCTCGTTATGATCCTCAGAAAATTATTTCCTTAAGCGGTGTGGAAAAGGGAGAAAACCTGATTACCATCGATACCGCTCAAGGAGAGACGGCAATTATGAGCCAGATGCCCTATCTGGAAACGGTGCGGATCAAACGCCAGATTCCCTCTACGGTGAACATAGAGATTACGGAAGCCCAGGCGGCGGGATGTATCGCCTATCAAAACCAGTATGTGATCATCAGTGGCTCCGGCAGAGTGCTGGAACTTTCCCAGACCCCTCTGGAGGGATTGCCGGTGATCAAGGGCGCTGTGATCAAGGAAGCTGAACTTTCCCAAAAAATCGTGCTGGAGGATGAAACCGTCCTTACCCTGATTTCAGACATCGAGACCGCCAGAGCGGCGGCGGGACTGACTCCGGTGACAGAGTTTGACCTGACCAATCCTGTGAGCCCTACGGTCACTTATGACGGCAGGATTATCATCAAGCTGGGAATCCCGACGGATTTGGAATATAAGTTGCAGACAGCGGTGGCGGTTCTGGCTTCTGAGGATATGAAGACCGCTCAGCGGGGCACTTTGGATGTATCTCTCGCCGCGGATAAGGGAAGATCCTATTTCAAACCGGACTATGGGGCGTCGTCGCAGGCCGCTGCCAACACAGACACGGAATCCCAAAGCGGAGTAACTTCCAGCCAGACAGCATCCAGTTCGGATCAGGCGGAAATACCGGAGAACAGCGCCGGCGATTCAGCTGTTTCTGACAGCGGCGCGGATTTGGAAACTACCGGTGGTGAGAGTACAGAGGTCTCTGCGCAAGGCCAGGAAAACTCCGACGATACGTCAGCGCTCCAGGAGTCAGACAGTGGGACAAGCTCTCAGGGGGATGTGGACTTAAGCGCAACGGCGGCAGAATAAAATAATGGCTTGAAACAGGAAAAAAGGATTGAAATTCCTGTGGAAAAGTGTTAAATTAATAAAAGAGTGTATCTACTTGGACAAGCGGTATTGCTGTGGTTTTCCAGGTGTTGGAAATCTGTGAGAGAAATCAACAATATTTGAAAATATAAGTAAAATTTTAGGAGGAAAAGCTATGCCTTTTGAATTGGACAACGACTTTGAAAATATTGTACAAATTAAGGTGATAGGCGTCGGCGGCGGCGGCGGAAACGCTATTGACCGAATGGTGACTTCCGGCGTAAAATGCGTCGAATTTATTTCGGTGAATACCGACCGACAGGCGCTGATCCGTTCTCAGGCGTCTCAGAAGATTCAAATAGGCGAGAAGATTACCCACGGAAAAGGGGCGGGCTCCAAGCCGGATATCGGCCAAAAGGCCGCTGATGAATCCAGAGAGGCCATTGCCGCCGCGATCCGTGGCTCAGATATGGTGTTTATTACCGCCGGTATGGGCGGCGGCACCGGGACCGGCGCGGCGCCGGTAGTGGCGGAAATCGCCAGAGATATGGGAATCCTGACGGTGGGTATCGTTACAAAACCCTTCGCTTTTGAGGGAAAGCGCCGTATGGAGCAGGCGGAAAAGGGTATCTCCGCTTTAAGAGAGCATGTGGATTCTCTGGTGGTGATCCCCAATGAGCGTTTGAAATATGTCAGCGAGGCTAAGATTACCTTGGCCAACGCTTTCGCGGTGGCGGACGACGTGCTCCGTCAAGGCGTGCAAAGTATCTCTGATCTGATCCTGCTGCCGGGAATCGTCAATCTGGATTTCGCGGATGTCACCGCCGTCATGAAAGACGCCGGCTACGCTCATATGGGCGTAGGTCGGGCTAGCGGCAAGGATAAGGCGGAGACCGCTGCCAATATGGCTATTTCCAGCCCGCTTCTGGAAACCGCTATCAACGGTGCCAAGGGCGTTATTATCAATATTACTTCCAGCCCGGATATCGGTTTGGACGAAGTTGAGACCGCTTCGTCAATGATTGCTGCCCAGGCGGATAAGGAAGCCAATATTATCTGGGGCGCCGCCTTTGATGAGGATATGGAGGACGAGATGTCCGTTACCGTTATCGCTACCGGCTTCGCTACCCATGATTCTTATTTGCCCGAGCCGGAGATTCTGAGAAACGCGCCTCCTGCTCCCAGCCAGACTCAGGGCCAGAACTTACGTCGTCCCCAGGATCAGCCTGCTCAGAGACCGGCCGCGACTCAGGCGCCGGCGGCTAGCGCGAACCAGGATGATGACGATACTTTTTATGACATTATGTCTATTTTTAACCGGAAATAAGGAAGAAGAATCTAAAAGCAAGGCGGATTGTCCGCCTTGCTTTTTTTATTTGGTGTGTTATAATGAATTGGGTATACTAAAGGTGATAGAAGTGGCTTGAGATTCCTTAATATCACAATAAAGCGGTAATTGCTTTAGGAGTGAAAGGTATGATTACTTTTATTATTCTGAGCATAGCTTTTGTGGCGTTAGGAATTACCTTTTTTCTAGGAAAAGGAAGCTTTTTGATCGCGGGCTATAACACGTTGGACCAGCAGGAAAAAGCCAAATATAGTGAAAAACGGTTGATGAAATGCATGTCGGTGTTTTGCTTTTCAATGACCGTTATGTTTGGCGTCTGCGCGTGTCTTGACGATGTGATGACCACTGTGGTTTTAGTGTTATCCGTGACGATCGTTTTGACGATCATACTGGTTATCGTGGCAAATACTTTTTGCAGAAATAGGCCATTATAAATTTAGATTTGGAGGTGGCGTTGTGAACCCGGAACCTGGCGATACTTATCGAAGTAGCAAATTGATAATAACCGGACGCAGCGCCTTTTTACGTAGACCATAGGCGAAGTGCGCCCGGCAAGAACGGGGGTTGAAGCCTATGGTGTCTTACTATAAGACCATAGATGGAAGAATTTCGGAGATCGAGCGGTACGAAAGTGGCTGCTGGATCAACTGTGTGGCGCCGGAAGAGGAAGAAATCGAGGCGCTGATCCAGGATTTTAACATTGAACCAGATTTTTTGAGAGCATCTCTGGATGAGGAGGAAAGCTCCCATATTGACTCCGAGGATGGAAATACGCTGATTATCATTGATATTCCGGTGGTGGAAAAGCACGAGAAAAACATCCGGTACAGCACCATGCCTTTAGGCATTATGTTGACGGAAAAGAATGTAATTACCGTCTGCCTCAAGGAAACACCCTTGCTCAGTGAGTTTGCCGAAGGGGTGCTGAAAGGGGTCATGACAAATTTAAAGACCCATTTTGTGCTGCATATTATGCTGCGAATGGCCACAAAGTATCTGCAGTATTTGAAGCAGATCGATAAAATCAGCGACCACGTAGAGCGGGAGCTGAGAAAATCCATGAAGAATCAGGAATTGATCCAGCTTTTGGATATTGAGAAATCCTTGGTGTATTTTTCCTCTTCCTTAAAAGCGGATGAGGTCACGTTGGAAAAAATTATGCGGGGACGCTACATTAAACTGTACGAAGAAGACCAGGATCTCTTAGAGGATGTTCTGATTGAGATTAAACAGGCTATTGAGATGTCCAGCATTTACCTGAACATTCTTTCCGGCACCATGGACGCTTTTGCGTCTGTAATTTCCAATAACCTGAATATCGTAATGAAAGTGCTGGCTTCCATTACGTTGATTATCTCCATTCCTACGGTAATTTCCGGCTTGTACGGAATGAATGTGGAAAATTTACCTTTTGATCAGTTTTGGTGGTTCCCGGTGCTGCTTTCGCTGGGATTGATGGGAGTCGCCGGGTTTATTTTGAAAAAAACCAAAATGCTGTAACTCACAGGGGGAAAGCCGATGTCAGAACAGGAACGCGGAAAAATCCTTTATTTGGTCATTCCCTGCTATAACGAGGAAGAGGTCCTGCCGGAAACCTCAAAACGGTTAGTGGCAAAGCTCAACACGATGATAGCGGCGGACTTGATTTCCCGGGATAGTAAAATTGTATTTGTCAACGACGGTTCCAAGGATCGGACCTGGCAGCTGATTCGTCAGTATCATGAGAAAAATCCCATGATTCAGGGAATTAATCTTTCCCGCAATAAGGGCCATCAAAACGCGCTGTTGGCGGGCTTGATGACGGTGAAGGAATACTGCGACATGGCGATTTCCATGGATGCGGATTTACAGGATGATGTGGACGCTATTGACCAGTTTGTGAAAAAGTACTATGAAGGCTGTGAAGTGGTCTATGGCGTGCGCAGTGAGCGGAAAACAGATTCTTTTTTCAAACGAGCTTCCGCCCAAAGCTTCTACAAACTGATGCTGCACATGGGTATTGAGATTGTTTATAATCATGCCGATTATCGCCTGATGAGCCGGCGGGCCTTGGATGAAATGGAAGGCTTTAAGGAAGTCAATCTGTTTTTACGTGGAATTGTGCCTTTGATTGGTTTTCCATCTGATGTTGTCACCTATGAGCGCCACGAGCGATTTGCGGGAGAGTCCAAATATCCTTTAAAAAAGATGCTTAACTTTGCCTTTGACGGAATTACGTCCTTTAGCGTAAAACCCATTCGTATGGTCACTACACTTGGAATCATTATCTTTGCCATCAGTATTTTAATGCTAATTTATTTTCTGATTACCTGGTGTATTGGCTGGACCGTGCCTGGCTGGACCTCTATCGTAGTTTCCGTTTGGGCTATTGGCGGGCTGCAGCTTTTAGCGATAGGAATTATTGGCGAGTACATTGGAAAAATTTACATGGAAACCAAAGCGCGTCCTAAGTTTATTGTACAGGAATATCTAAAGTAATGGAGAACAGCCGGGAGTATTACTTCCGGCTGTTTTTGATAAATTTTCTGAACGGCCAAGCACAAAGCCGTTACCTTTGGCATAAGATGAAGTAATGTTCATTTTTAGGAGGTAATTTTATGCTGGGTACGTTTCTCGGGTACGCTTTAAGTAATCTGCTTTTTGTCATTCTTCACGTCACTGGCTCCGGTTCGTTCCCAAGACCCTTGACCGCAAAGGAGGAAAGGGAATATCTGGAGCGTTTCCAAAATGGGGATATGGAAGCCAGAAGTATGCTTATTGAACATAATCTTCGACTGGTGGCACATATTATCAAAAAATATTATTCCAGTCAAAGCGATCAGGATGATTTGGTTTCTATCGGCACTATCGGGTTAATAAAAGCGGTCAACACCTTTGATAGTAGCAAGGGCATACGCCTGTCCAGCTATGCGGCTAGATGCATTGAGAATGAAGTTCTGATGTTTTTTCGCAACGGCAAAAAAAGCGCCCAGGATGTCTCTATGAACGAGCCTATTGATACGGATAAGGAAGGAAATACTTTGACTCTGATGGATGTAATGTCCACGGAGGATAATATCGTAGATGATTTAGATATCAAAATCAAGTCGGAACAGCTGAGAAAATACCTGGTAGAGGTGCTGACTCCAAGAGAAAGAATTATTATCGAGCTGCGCTATGGGCTAAACGGCAATCGTCCCCAGACCCAGAGAGAGGTTGCTCAAAGACTGAAAATATCACGCTCTTATGTTTCCCGCATCGAGAAAAAAGCTTTGCTTACCTTAAGAAAGCGCTTTGAACGAACGGAAATTACCAGAATCAAACCAATATAAAAAGATCGGCAAGAGGCGGCGGAAGTACGCTGCCTCTTACTTTTCAAAGAAGCGTAATTGTCAAAGAGGCGTAATATCTTAGTTTATTAGTTTCGTAAAAAATCGGTGAAAGAATTTCAAGAAAGTCTTCTGCCTTATCAGAAAAAGTATTTTGACATGGGGAAAGCGCATAGGACAAAATTTCAGAGTCAGCTTGACCCATTTCCGAAAATTGGTGCGCTTGCTTGTCAAATGGATATTTTATAGCATGACAACTATGACAGCGAATCCCGAATTTTGGGAATTTAACCCTCTTCTCAGGGCTGTAATTAAGTCCTCTCCCTCTGGTGACCGCTTTGGCTGGGACGAGAAAGGAAGGGAGGGATTTTTAAAAATTATGGTTGTTTTTATGGGGGAAATAGTATATAATAGTAAAGCTGAATCTCTAGGGAAATCAGAAAAAGCAAGGCAGATGCCATGAATTTGGATATACGGGCGGATGAGCCCTGTGCGGCGGCGGGCCGGGAACCATGTCAGGCGGGGAACCGAGCAGCATTAACCGGAGTTTCGCTGTGCGATGCAGCCAGTTTGTCCGTTCGTATATCCAAGCGCATGACGCCGCAGTGGCGGCCTGTCTTGCTTTCCATTTATCTGCTGGAATGAGGTGATGGTTTTGTATCAGGTGCTTTATCGCAAGTGGCGGCCCAAGGTGTTCTCTGACGTAGTAGGACAACCCCAAGTAACGGTGACCCTGCAGAACGAACTGAAAGCCGGAAGAATTGCCCATGCGTATTTGTTTACCGGTTCCAGAGGGACTGGCAAAACCACCTGCGCCAAAATTCTCGCCAAAGCGGTCAATTGCCTTTCTCTAAAAGATGGCGATCCCTGCGGAGAATGTGAGAGTTGTATGGGAATTGACAATGGTTCCGTGATGGATGTGGTGGAAATCGACGCCGCAAGTAATAACGGCGTGGAAAACATACGGAATCTGCGGGAAGAAGCCTCTTTCACGCCTGCCTCTGTAAAGTACCGGGTCTATATCATCGACGAGGTCCATATGCTTTCCATTGGCGCGTTTAACGCCCTGCTGAAAACTCTGGAAGAGCCTCCTGCCCATGTGGTGTTTATTTTGGCCACCACCGAGGTCCATAAGCTGCCGGCTACGATTTTATCTCGGTGTCAACGGTTTGATTTTCACCGGATCGACCCGGAAGTAATCGCGGACCGTCTTCAGTTTATTGCTGGAGAGGAGGGCGCGCAGCTGGAGCGAGATGCCGCTTTGCTCATCGCCAGAATCGCGGATGGGGGAATGCGGGATGCATTGTCCCTCTTAGATCAGTGTATGGGAAGAAGTACCGCAATTACGCTGGATGTGGTTTCCGAAACCGCTGGACTGGCGGGAAGGGACCATCTTTTCAGCTTGGCGGATACGGTTTTACGGCAGAACGGCGGACAGGCTTTAGAGCGGATTGACGAGCTCCACAAGGCTTCTAAAGATATGGTTCGCCTGTGCGAGGAGCTCACCGGACATTTCCGAAATTTAATGCTTTTAAAGACCATGAGGGACCCGCAGAACCTGATTGTGGTATCCCAGGATGAATATCAGAAACTGCAGATTCAGGCGGAAGCTTTTACGTTAGCGGGAACGATTCACGCTATCGATGTGCTGCAAGGTGCGAAAGAGCGAATGTTCCGGGGGTTTGACCGCCGGGTGGAATTGGAAATGGCCATGCTGAAGCTTTGCTCGCCAGAGTTGGATGAAAGTTTGGATGCGATCCTGCGCAGGCTGTCAAGGCTGGAAAAGCAGGCTAGGCCAGCGGCGCCAGAGCGGGAAGAGATGGTTTCCCAATCTGTTATGCCGCCTACGTCTCCGGAGGTTTCCGAAAAGCAGTCACAGCCACCGGTTCAGAATCCTACTACCGTGTCGGAGGAAAGCGGGGAAATGTCTGATGAGGGGATCCCCGCGAAGATTCAGGAGCAGGAGCCTCCGGAGGAGAGGAAAGGCCCGGTAGACATGGAAACCCTACAGCAGGGAGCGAAGCGGATGGCGGATTGGCCGGAGGTCTTAGAGTATTTAAAGGAATACTCTCACGTGATCGCTTCCGCATTTCATGGCTCAGTGGCCTATGTCAATGGAGATTTTGTTTTGATTGACGCTCCCAATTCTATGGCGTTTGAATTGCTGCGCAAATCAGCGCAGCGGGACAAGATGCGGATAGCTATCAAGGAGATCACCGGCAGGACTTATAAGCTAGGTCCTTATCGGAGAGAATATCAAGAAAAAAAGCAGGAGAAGGATCCTTTGGAGCAGTTAGCGGCGGCGGCGGAAAGCGCTGGCGTTCCGGTGACAAAAGAGGACTAATTTCTCACTGCGGAAAAGATAAAATAGAAATGAGGAATCCACAATGAAAGCTAGATTACCCAAAAACTATAATCCAGGCGCAGCAAATATCCAGCAGCTGGCCCGTCAGGCCCAGAAGATGCAGGAGGAAATGGATGCTGCTACCACAGCGCTGGAGGAAAAGGAATATTCCGCTACTTCCGGTGGCGAGGCTGTGACAGTAACCGTAACGGGTAAGATGGAAGTCAAGTCCATCGAAATGAAGCCTGAAGTGGTTGATCCTGAGGATTTGGAAATGCTGTCCGATTTGATTATCGCCGCTACTAATGAGGCTTTGCGCGCCGCGGCGGAAGAGAAGAACGCTACCCTGGAGAAAATTTCCGGCGGGTTAAACGTTCCGGGCATGTTTTAATGTATGGCGGGGTATCAGGTTGCGCCTCTTTCACGGTTGGTGGAGCAGTTTGAGCGGCTTCCTGGAATCGGAAGGAAAACCGCCCAGCGGCTTGCCTATCATGTTTTGCAGCTACCAAAGAAAGAGGCTGAAAATTTTGCCCAGGCCATTTTGGACGCCCACGAAAAAATTCATTATTGCTCTGTGTGCTGCAATCTGACAGATCAGGAATTGTGCTCTGTCTGCCGAAATGAGGCGAGGGAGAAGGGGGTCATCTGCGTTGTAGAGGATCCCCGAGATGTGGCTGCCTTTGAGAGAACCCATGAATATGGGGGCACCTACCACGTGCTTCACGGCGTCATCTCCCCTCTGGGCGGAATCGGTCCCGATCAGCTTAAGATCAAGGAACTTTTGGACCGGGTAAACCAGGGTGGTGTGAAAGAGGTGATTATGGCGACCAATCCTACTGTGGAGGGGGAAGCCACTGCGATGTATTTATCCCGGCTTTTAAAACCCCTGGGGATTAAAGTCACTCGTCTCGCTTATGGGATCCCGGTAGGCGGCGACTTGGAGTACGCCGATGAGGTGACTCTTTCCCGCGCGCTGGCAGGTCGGCAGGAATTTTAGGGTTTGACAGTCTATAAAAAAGCTGCTATGATAAAAAGTCCGAAAAGGAGGAAAGCTTTTTGAAAGAAAATTTAAAAACTATTGCGCAGAATAAAAAAGCTTTCCACGATTACTTTTTGGAGGAAAGCTTTGAAGCTGGTATTGAACTTTGCGGAACCGAGGTAAAATCCATCCGGCAGGGCAGAGTGAATTTGAAAGACAGCTGGTGCTCTATTGTAAACGGAGAAATGCTTGTCAACGGAATGCATATCAGCCCCTACGAACAGGGAAATATATTCAACAAAGACCCAATGCGTGTTCGCAGATTGCTGATGCATAAGCGTGAGATTATGCGGTTATTTGGTTTGGTCAAGCAAGACGGCTATTCCTTGATTCCGGTGTCTCTTTATTTTAAAGGCTCCCGTGTTAAGGTACAGGTTGGTCTGTGCAAGGGTAAAAAACTTTATGACAAGCGCAGCGATCTGGCGGCCCGGGCGGCTAAACGGGATATTCAAAGAGCGATAAAAGAAAGAAACCGGTAATCTACCGGTTTTATATGGGGATGTAAAGGTTTCGACGGGGATTGTGAGCAAAGGTAAGCGAGTAGTGGAGGCGGATACACTTTAAACTTCGCACGTTTCAAAATAAACGACAAAACTCAAAAAACCAATAACGTTATTTCCTTTAATAGGAGTGTAGCGTTAGCAGCTTAATTACAGCTGCCGTCCTTAACCGTGAGTACCGCGGCTCGGATA
>CAUFXR010000075.1 GCA_959596515.1 uncultured Oscillospiraceae bacterium | reverse complement strand
GACGGCCAAAGACTTCAAGATATCCTTGATCAAGATGAAGACGAAGGCTTGAGTATGGGAGGAATGTAACATGGCAATTTTAAATGCAATCATAGAAAACAAGGGTAACACGCTGATCATTGATTTTCCACACAGTATCTATGATGTATATGGAAAGCTGCTGTCTATCGGAATCCGAAAGTCTCCAAACGATATTATGCTGACAGACAATGAGGATGATGATATTCAGGTAAAGCTATATTCTGACAGTGATTTTGGAAATCATGTGATTCGGCTTCTCGGAGAGGATAACAGTCTTGCGGATGCCAACACAACTGCATATTTGCTTATGACAGCAGATGACGAATTCAAAGATGAACTGGAGCAAAACATTCTTTATGACCAATATGACTCCGTTCAGGAATTAACGGCGGATCTCAATAAAATGAAGGATATGCTGGGACAGGTCAAAATATCTTTCTTCTGCCCGCTTGACGGAAACATTGAAGACAGTGAATACAGTGAAATGCAATCAGCGGGAAACTGGTATCTGAAAAGTTATGAATGGGAAATCCGTGAGCTGCTGGAAATGGAACAGTCATCACCGGAAGATGAAATGGCACAGTTTTTTGACGATGATGAAAGCGTGAAGGCCAAGCTCGTCAGTGCCCTATGGACTGTCGATGAATACAAAGGGAAATTATACGGAAGAATCAATTGCCGGTTCAAAGAACAATTGACGGAAGAAGAAACAGAGATTTTTAAAAACTGGCTGGTTGGGCAGTGTTCGGATGGGTTTGGAGAACACTTTGAGCAACAGCCGATTCAAACAGAAGACGGCAAACTTTTTGTTTCATTTTGGAACTCTTCAGACAGCTATTTCCTCTGTACCGAGGATGAATTAGAGAGCTGTATTGAAAATTCACAGGAATTACAGATGGGAGGAATGTAATATATGAATGTAACAGATAAATATCCGCTGTTAATTGGTTATTCCCCTGCCGGAAGAACAAGCCTTCACAGTCTGCAGGATGTGGCAGATTTTATCTGCACACAAGGACTGTATGATGACCTGCTGATTACGACAGCAGACGGTGAACCATTTATCTCTACCTTCGGTATCTATATTAACCGGATAGCTGACATGGAATACAGAGAGCAGCTTCTGAAGGTACTGATTCCGGTGCAGAAGGAACTTGACGGCACAGCAGAAATATACGAATCAGAAGAACCTACAAATGAAATGGAGATGTGAGATATGAACGAATGGGAACGCCTGAACAGACAGGCAAAAAGATATAAAGAAATGTATCCTCCCGGCACACGGTTGGAGTTGATCAGTATGGATGATCCATACGCTCCTGTACCGCCCGGAACAAGAGGAACAGTGCAGCATGTGGACGATGCATCTCAGATCGGAATGAAATGGGATGACGGAAGAACGCTCTCCCTGATTCCCGGTGAGGACAGCTTTCGCAAACTGACACCGGAAGAATTGGCAGAAGAACAGAACGAAAATTTGAATAATGAGGACATTGCTCCTGTCATGAAAATGTGAGGTGAATAAAAATATAAGGAACGGTCGGATGCCCTATGGCAATCCGATTTTTTGATATGTTTGCAGGAATCGGCGGATTCCGCAGCGGACTTGCTGCTGTCGGTGGTTTTCAATGTATTGGTCACTGTGAAATCGACAAGTATGCAAATCAAGCATATAACGCTATTTATGAACCGAAAGGAGAATTGTATTTTGAAGATGCAAGAACCATTGATCCTAACGAACTGCCCGACTTCGACCTCATCTGTGCGGGTTTTCCATGCCAAAGTTTCTCAGTTGCTGGAAAGCGGCTCGGATTTGCAGACGATACAAGAGGCACTCTCTTCTTTGAAATTGCCCGAATTGCTGAAGCTAAACGGCCTCCATTTCTTCTTTTGGAAAATGTCCCCGGTCTGCTGTCGCATGACGCAGGCAGGACATTTAAAGCCATCATCTCCACGCTTATTGAACTGGGGTATGGTGTTGAATGGTGTGTGCATAACAGCGCAAATTTCGGAGTTCCCCAACAAAGACGGCGACTGTATATTGTCGCAAGTCTTGGAGGACGAGGTACCGGAGAAATATTTCCTCTCCCCGGCAGCAATGCGGAAGATCTTAAACAGCTTATCCCCGGACCGCAGGGACAGCGAGTCTATGATCCGTCCGGAGTAGCCTGTACGCAATGTGCGGGTTCTGGCGGCTGGGGCGGTAAAACAGGGTTATATTTCATTGATCTGAATCCTGATCCGGTTATCACCGATAAAGCAAGATGTCTGATTGCCCGATATGATTCAGGTGTTGGAAACCGTAAAGGAAGAAATTCGGGCATTCTTGTAGAAAATATGCCGAGAGCAATCATTACTCCTGACAGAGAAAAAGTGCGCCAGCAAGGCAGAAGAATCAAAGAACCAAATGAGCCGATGTTCACAATAACAGCACAAGACCGACATGGTGTTCTCCATCACGGAAGAATACGAAAGCTCATGCCGATTGAATGCTGGCGGCTGCAGGGCTTTACCGATGAACAATTTTATAAAGCAGCGACAACCGGTCTTTCTGATGGACGGTTATATAAAATGGCGGGTAACGCAGTGAGCGTTCCCGTCATTTCAGCTATAGGAACAAGATTAAAAGAAATCAATGATATCCTTCCGTTCTAAAGTCAAACAAAGGATACTTTTGCCACACCTTTGTCGCAATTCCTTTCAGCAGCTTTCCTGCCCTTCTATCCCTTCGCCAGATCCTGATTTTTCCGATAAAGAAACCTCTTCTTCCGCTGCTTCCTTCCCGTTCAGAAAGCGCTTCAGCCGAGGTTTCAGAGGTTCATAAAAGCTTAGAATTTTTCCCACTCCGAAGGCGGCGATAACCGTGCCTTCCCGAATTCCGTGAAAAGTATGAAAATAGGCCAGCGAGATGATCAACGCCATTAGCGATACAATGATATCAAAACACATTTTTACGGTGGAAAGCCGCCGATTCAGCTTGTCTGAGATTACCTGCATAATCCCCTCGCCGGGCAATGAGATCAGACAGGGGGCTAAATACAGAAAAATCCCGAGCGCGATCAGCACCATGCTGATGCACAGATACAGCAGCCGAATCCCATAAACCGGCACGGGCGGAAACAGCAAAGCGCCCGGATCCGGCAAAAAACGTCCGGCTAAATAGTTTGTCAGATCCGTAAAATATCCGAACAGGAACGTGCAAATCAGCTGCAGCACCCGCGCCGGCTGTATGTTTTTACCTAAAATGATAAACTGCGTCAGAATATACAGGGAAAAAATTAGGATGATCCAGGTTCCCATGGATAAAAAAGTAAATATTTCACTGAGCACATAGGGAATAGAATTCACCGGCGACATGCCAAGATCGGCCATGCCGGAAAAAGAAGCCCCTAGCGCCATGACAAACAGACCGATACAGTATATAAATATTTTTTGCTTATTGTCATACATTTTTCTTTCATCGCAACTTTCCTTTCTAATTCTGAACGCATTTTTCCAGTAATTCTTTTAAAGTAGTCCTTTCGTCATCGGTCAGTCTGATCGTCATCTGAGTCTCCGCTAACAAAAATATTTCCTCCAATTTCTCGGCAAGCTCACTTCCTTTGCGCGTCAGGGAAACATATAGGGACCTTCGGTTCCCCGGCCGGTTCCGCCGTTCCACCAGTCCCGCCGCCTCCATACGCGTCAATATGCTTCCTACTGTGGCCGGTTCTATCTCGCAGTATTCTGCAATATCCTTTTGCTCGTGTTCCCCGTGCTGGGCAAGAAACTCGATGATTTTGGGCTGACCCGGAGACAGCCCTAACGCGGCCGATTGACTCAAAACCTTATGGTTTAATTGCAAATAGGTTTTCATCCACAAATGATGCAAGGAATACATACGCGCCTCCATAATAATAAGCTTTCTTATAGTAATGATTGATATTATAAGAAAGCTTTCTGAATTTGTCAATGTCACCTCCTTTGAAAAGCAAGATTCCACGTCGGGAGACGGCTCCTTGCGGAATGTGAGGGAAGATAGAGGTTTCTCCTCGCCCGGAGCATTACCCGGAACTTTCCAGGCAGCTGATTTTATGGAGATATTAAATCTGATCGGCGGTAGGCCGTGGGGCGGGGAACACGCTGGAAACCCAGGGAGGGCGCGTGAGAAACGGGAAGGATTCTGAAACGGAATTCTTAAAATCCGATTTGGAATTTATGAAAAGTGTTTGATATCTTGACTTCCACTTTGTTAATGGTTACTATTTTCAGTAGCGTGAAAAGCGGTAAAAAGTTCTATTGTGCCTAAAATTTAAAGCCATTTGGAAAAAGCGGCAGAAAGAAGGGAAAGCCGGATGAAATTTGAGCAGCAGACATGCTACCAGGTAAGTGTTCAGGACAATGTTGCCACCGCGCTGGGGGATATCCCGGCGGGGAGCGTGAACATCACCGGGGATATCGGGGCGCAGGGGAAGGTTGTAGAGGCCCTGCAGGAAATTCCCTATGGCCATAAGATAGCCCTGCGGGATATAAAGCCCGGGGAATTTATCGTTAAATACGGCGTAAAAATCGCCATCGCGACCCAGGAGATTCCCAAAGGCGCCTGGGTACATCTGCATAATGTACGGAGCGAGTATGATATGACCTCAGCGAAAATGGACACCAAAACCATGATTCTGTCGGATATGGAATACGCCGTATATGATTATGAGGAATCGGAGGATACGCGTCATGAAGGATAAGGTGTTATGCCAGGGCTATGTTCGGGCCGACGGTTCAAAAGGCATACGGAACAAGGTGCTGATAATTTATACAGTGGAGTGCTGCCGGTCGCTGAGCGAACGGATCGCCAGACATTTTCAAGACTTAGGTCAGGATGTGGAGGCTGTAGGAACCTCATCCTGTCTGGATAACCAGGCAGACATCCGACGTCTACTCCGGTTCGCCACTCATCCCAACGTCGGGGCGGTACTGGCGATAGGTCATGGTTGCGAATACACCAAGCCCAAAAAAATCGCGGAATTTTCCCAGCAGAGTGGCCGGGAGGCTCACTGGTTCTACCAGCAGGAGGTAGGCGGCAGCCTTAAGGGTTACGACAAAGGTCTGGAGCTTGTTTCAGAGCTGCTGAAAAAGCTGGAGGACACACCCCGGGCGCCTATGTATCTTTCCGAGCTGGTATTGGCCGGCGAATGCGGCGGTTCGGATTTCACCTCCGGGCTGGCGGGCAACGCCCTGGTAGGCCGGGTCTTTGACCGGCTGGTTGACGCCGGCGGAACCGCTATTTTTGAAGAGCTGTGCGAGGGTCTGGGTTTAAAGGACTACCTGGCGAGCCGCGGGGCAACGCCGAAAGTCGCGGATGACATCCGGCGGGCCTACGACAAAACCATGGAATTCTGCGTCAAATACGGGCATTTTTCCATCGCGCCGGGAAACATGGATGGCGGTTTGACCACCATTGAGGAAAAAAGCATGGGCGCTATGGTGAAGAGCGGAACCAAACCTATCCGCGGCGTGCTGAAAATCGCCCAGGTGCCCAAAAATCCGGGCTTGTATCTTCTGGACACCACCCCGGACGAAAAACTGGAGCCGGCCCATCACGAGGCCGCTGACCCGTCGGATATGCTGGATCTTATCGCCTGCGGCGCTCACATCGTGTTTTTAGTTACCGGCAGAGGCCATGTGGTAGGCACTCCTGTAAGCCCGGTAATCAAAGTGACCGGCAATCCCCGCACCTATGAACGGATGAAAGACGATATCGACTTCTGCGCCGCGCCGGCGCTGACCGGGGAGCGCTCGCTGGATGATCTGTCAAATGATATGATGGAGCTGGTTGCCCGTGTCGCCCAAGGCGAGCTCACGAATGCCGAGCGGCTTGGCCACCGGGAAGGAATCTTGTATTTCAATTACCAGGATCCGAAAAAAGTTCCCTGCGAATGGCATTTCTAACTTCCGCGGATGTTGCCGATTCTCGGGACCTTCCCGTAAGGCCCCATCCGGTCGGATTCTTTCTTGTCAGAAATTCCCGGCTCCTCCCAGAAAACTGGGCGCCGGGAATTTTTTCATCCACCCCGGATCCCCACCAGTCTGCTGTATCCTTCCCCCTGACGGGCCGCAAACCCGACGGCCAGAACCAAAAGCCTCATGGCAACATCCGCCGCTTTATGCTATACTAATCTTACAGCCAAGTCCCCGGCGCGCAGCTGGTCAACTGGCAGCTGTATCGGTGGATCCTATGGCGGAAAAGTCGGTTCTCCACAAAAACGGATCCTTCCGGGGAAAAATGAATCCAGGCCAGTCTGCCGGTCCGGCAGGCCGATGGTCCGGTGGTTTGGCGATCCAGCGGTCAGACGGTCCGGCGACCCGGTGGTCTGGTGATCTGATGGTCCGGCGACCCGGCGGTCGGGCGGTTCGGTGATCTGATGGTCCAGTGGCCCAGCGGTCGGGCGGTCCGCTTTGAATCGGGCCCAGCCTCTTCTAAGGGAAACGGGACAGCTTCTGGCGTTCCGATTCTTCCGCCGGATAAAAAGCCTTGGTAATCAACAGACAGGAGGCGTTCCCCCCCATGACGGATACAGAGATTATAAAGCTTGTTTTCGGTATATTTTTATCCCTCGGCGGCGCGGTTCTGATCTTTTTAGCTTTCGCCCTGGGCTATCGTTATTTGATCCAGGAAAAAAGATGTACTTCCAGGACCAAGGGAATCGTAAAACGCTATACCATTTCCTACCGGGGCGGCGAAAACAGCGGCGTCCATCTTCCGGTAGTTTATTACACGGTGGCGGGAAAGGAGTATCGGGTCATAGGGCCAAAATATAAACGGTACCTTACCGTCTCCAAAAGTAGCCCCACCGCGAAGAACCGTATGGAATACCGGGAAGATGGCCAGGTATTTGTCATAAACCGAACCGTAAACTCTTTTTCCGGCATACTCCGAAACCCCATGCAGGAATTATACCCGCTGCATTGTGAACTGGATGTCTATTATGATCCCAATAACCCAAAGCTGTCCTATGTTCTGCGGTATTGCAACCAAAAATGGATATTTTGGCTCATGCTGATCTGCGGTATCTCGGTTCTGGTCTCCGATGTTTTGATTTTGCTCCTTTTATAAAAGTCTCTGCACAAACTTCCGCCTATCATATCCAAACAGCCCCTATCATTTCTAGCGCCGCATCCGTCGCGCTCTTCCGGGCCAACTAAAGGGAAATTCTTTCTCCTGGAGAAGCAGCGCTGCTATGTTGAGAAATCTTCCCCGCGGAGTACCGCTTTGGGAAAAAACTATTGACAGAATCGTAAAGAAGGTGTAATATCCCTATAAACCCACTGAATAAATAGGTTTATTGAGAGATGGTTATGACCCGCCGACCGGAAGTGCTGTTGCGGAAAAATTTCCAAAATGGTCGAATGTATAAAGGGAAGCGACCCCGCTCACCCTTACTTTGAGAAAAAATTCTAATATTCTAATGTAAATATAACGGCTAAAAATATAGATTTGCGTCGTTTCAGTGACACTCAGGGCGAGAGCCGCCTGATCCGGCTATCCCCGGGGCCTGCCTTACCTCGGGCATCTGCCTTACCTCGGACACCTACCTTATCCCGAGGGCCTGCCTTACCCCGGGCCTGCCTTACCCCGAGAGCCTACCTTACCCCCGAGGGCCCGTTTCCAAGGAAAGCCCTTTGGTAAAATGGCATTCCCTGAGCCGCGTTTCAAGTGTTGTTTTCCCATGGTTTTTCTTTTGCACCCGCCTTTCCGCTGATTGTGTCCGGTGAGAAAGGCTGCGCTTGCACCCGCCTTTCCGCTGATTGTGTCCGGTGAGGAAGGCTGCGCTTGCACCCGCCTTTCCGCTGATTGTGTCCAGTGAGGAAGGCTACGCTTGCATCCGCCTTTCCGTTGGCCGTGACCGGTGAAGAAGGCTACGCTTGCATCCGCCTTTCCGCTGGTTGTGTCCGGTGAAGAAGGTTCCTCGAGCCCTAAAAGGAAACCATATTCTTAAAAAGTACAATCTATGAAACCCATCAAAAACATGAGGAGGAGTTATCATGAAAATTTACCATACCGCTGCCGATCTGGTCGGCAAAACCCCGCTTTTGGAGCTGGGCCATTTAGAAAAGTCCTATCATCTGGAGGCTACCCTGCTGGCAAAGCTGGAGTACTTTAACCCAGCGGGCAGCGTAAAAGACCGGATCGCCAAGGCGATGATTGAGGATGCGGAAGAAAAGGGCCTTTTGAAAAAGGGGTCTGTCATCATTGAGCCTACCAGCGGAAACACCGGCATCGGTCTGGCGTCTGTAGCCGCGGCCAAGGGTTACCGGCTGATCATTACCATGCCAGAAACCATGTCGGTGGAGCGCCGGAAGCTGATGCAGGCCTATGGCGCGGAGCTGGTGCTGACAGACGGTGCCAAGGGGATGAAAGGCGCCATTGACAAAGCGGATGAGCTTTCCAGGGAAATTCCCGGGAGCTTTATTCCGGGACAGTTTGTAAATCCCGCCAACGCGAAGGCTCACAAAGCCACAACTGGTCCGGAGATCTGGAAAGACACCGACGGCAAGATAGATATTTTTGTGGCGGGAGTCGGCACAGGCGGCACCATCACCGGCGTGGGAGAGTTTTTGAAGGAAAAGAACCCTCAAGTCAAAGTGGTGGCGGTAGAGCCGGCGGATTCTCCTGTGCTTTCCAAAGGCACAGCCGGCGCCCATCAGCTTCAGGGGATTGGGGCGGGGTTCGTTCCGGAGGTACTGAACACCAGCATTTACGACGAGATTATTCCGGTGACCAGCGAGGCCGCTTTTGAAACTGGCCGGCAGATCGCCAGGCAGGAAGGCGTTCTGGTCGGAATTTCCGCCGGAGCGGCGGCCTGGGCCGGCTTGGAACTGGCAAAGCGCCCGGAAAACAAGGGAAAGACTATTGTCGTTCTGCTGCCGGATACCGGAGACCGGTATCTCTCTACCCCCATGTTTGACCTTCCCTGATTTTTCGTTCCTTCTCCCATGGGGATCCCAGTAAGATCTTTCTCGAATTTCCTATGGATTCCTTCCCTGATAAACGCCCTGATTTTCCAGTTCTCTGAACCGTGCGGGCCTGACTTTCTCAGAAAGCAGGCTCTGTATGAAAGCGTATGTTTCCCTTTGCGCGGTCTTCCGGGAGACCAGTCATCCACTTTGGGGGCAGAAACATTCCGCTTCCTGAAAAGATCTTCCCATTTTTTTCACTCTCACAAGGCCTTAAAATTTTTAAGTTTTTTCCAGGTTTTCCGGATTTTCAAGTGCCCTTTTCCCAGGTTTTTTAAGTGCTCTTTTCCTGGATTTTTAAGTGGTTTTTATCCGGAGCTAGCTTTTAATTGTTTTTTATCCGGATCGGTTCCTGAAAGGTATTCCAACAGATCAAATGATTCGAAGAAAAGCCCCTGGGTTTTCTGACAGGATGAAAACTCAGGGGCTTTTTGCGGAACCGATTCTCTCAACCCTCAAAATGTCAAAAGCCATATTCACAGCTTTGTTCAGCGAAATAAAGCGCGCTGGCCCCGGCGGGCTGATGCCGGTGAAATGGACCAAGAGGTAAAACTGTATAATTTGTAATTTATTCTAATTTATATACAAATAGTATAGAGATATTTTTTGCTCTTGGGGATTTTCGGCCCTGCCCGCGGCAAGATCTCCCTAATGCACTGGAAAGCAACGGGGATCCCAAGCCAGAGGAAGGCCGCGCCAGGCACTAGGACAGCCGGCGCTAGGATAGTCAGCCGCTAGGACAACCGGCTACTGAGATAGCCGGTCACTGAGACCGACAGCCACTGAGACAGTCAGGCGCTAGGACAGCCGGGCTTTAAAATCCTCATAACCGAATTCCCGGACAAGCTGAATAGAGCCGTCCTGTTTTTTCAGGTAAATGGCCGGCAGGCACATACCGTTGAAGGTGTTGTTTTTCACCATGGAATAGATGGCCATATCGCCGAACACCACATGACTTCCGGGAACCAGAGGCTTATCAAAGCTGTAATCCCCGATCACGTCCCCAGCCAAACAGGTGGGGCCTCCCAGACGGTAATCGTAGGCTTTCTCCCCTAACTCGCCTCCTCCAATGACCGGGGGACGGTAGGGCATTTCCAGCACATCTGGCATATGACAGGCGGCGGAAGTATCTAAAATCGCGATATTTCCGCTGTTCTCCATCACATCCAACACTGTGGATACCAAAAAGCCGGCGTTCAGGGCCACGGCCTCTCCCGGCTCTAAATACACCTGGACCCCATACTGTTCCTGAATCCGGTTGACGCAGGAGATCAGCGCTTCGATATCATAACCAGGCCGGGTGATATGGTGGCCGCCCCCAAAGTTGAGCCATTTCATCTGGGAAAGCCAAGGGCCAAATTTTTCCTCCACCGCCTCCACCGTCTCTACCAAGGGGGCGGCGTCCTGCTCGCACAGGGTGTGAAAATGCAATCCCTCAACACCGTCCAGCAAATCAGGACAAAAATTTTTCAAGGTGATACCCAGCCGGGAGCCGGGAGAGCAGGGGTCGTAAATGGCGTGATCCTGGGTGGAGTGTTCCGGGTTCAGCCGGAGGCCGGCGCTTTTTCCGGCAGCCAGCACCCTATCCTTATATTTCTCCCACTGGGAGAAGGAGTTAAACACCACATGGTCGCACAGCCTTAAAATCTCGTCGATCTCATCCTCTCGGTAAGCGGGAGAAAAAATGTGGGTTTCCCCGCCCATTTCTTCCTTTCCCAACCGGGCCTCAAATAAGCCGCTGGCCGTAGTTCCGTTTAAATAACTTCCGATCAGGGGATAACAGGCAAACATGGAAAAGGCCTTCTGCGCCAGCAGGATCTTGCATCCGGTGCGGTCCATGACCTGCTTTAAAATCACCAGGTTCTTTTCCAGCAGCGCCTCATCCACCACATAGCAAGGCGTCCGCAAAGCGGAAAAAGGAAACTCCATCTCAGTCCACCAGCTCGGGGGAGAAGCTCTCCTGCCAGGGCAGACCCCACTTGTTGAGCGCATCCATAAAGGGATCCGGATCAAATTCCTCGATGTTGTGGACGCCGGGCTGATTCCAAACGCCGGTCATCAGCATCATGGCGCCGATCATGGCGGGCACGCCGGTGGTGTATGCCACCGCCTGAGAGCCTACCTCCTTGTAGCACTCCTGGTGGTCGCAGACGTTATAAACGTAATAGGTTTTATCCTTGCCATCCTTTTTGCCCTGGAAAATACAGCCGATGTTGGTCTTGCCTTTTGTGCGGGGGCCCAGAGAAGACGGATCGGGCAGAACGGCTTTCAAAAACTGAAGAGGTACAATCTGCTGTCCCTGAAACTCGATGGGCTCAATAGAGGTCATGCCCACATTCTCCAGACATTTCAGGTGGGTCAGATAGCTCTGGCCAAAGGTCATGAAGAAACGAATCCGCTTGATCCCCTTAATATTCAGCGCCAGAGATTCCAGCTCCTCGTGATGAAGCAGGTACATATCTTTCTCCCCAATTTCCGGGAAATTGTACACCCGCTTGATCTCCATAGGCTCGGTCTCTACCCAGTGACCGTCCTCCCAGTAGCTTCCTTTGGCGGAAACTTCCCGGATATTGATCTCCGGGTTGAAATTGGTGGCGAACGGATAACCGTGGTCGCCAGCGTTGCAGTCTAAAATATCGATATAGTTGATCTCGTCAAAATAGTGCTTCTGGGCGTAGGCGGAAAATACGCCGGTTACCCCCGGATCAAATCCGCTGCCCAGCAGAGCGGTGATCCCCGCATCCTCAAATTTTTTCCGGTAGGCCCACTGCCAGCTGTATTCAAACTTGGCGGTATCCTCCGGCTCATAGTTGGCGGTATCCACATAATTCACCTTGGTGGCCAGGCACGCATCCATAATGGTCAGATCCTGATAAGGCAGTGCCAGATTCAAAACCACATCCGGCTTCACCTGGCTGATCAGGGAGATCAGCTCGTCCACGTTGTTGGCGTCCACCTGCGCGGTGGTGATCTTGGTCTTGCCGCCGGAAAGCTTTTCCTTCAGCGCGTCGCATTTGGATTTGGTACGGCTGGCAATGCAGATCTCCTCAAAAACCTCGCTGTTCTGGCAGCACTTGTGAATGGCCACACTGGCGACTCCGCCGCAGCCAATGATTAACGCTTTTCCCATGTTGACGGTCTCCTTTTCTTTTCAGTATTTTTCTCATAACCGTGAAGCGGTGATGATGTAATGATATCATAAATAGATTATAAAAAATAGATAATTTCAGCTTCCTGTCGACGGCTTCTCAAATGAGACAAAAAGGCCGATTTCACGCAATTAATAAAAGGCTGTGCCCGTCTGGCCCCCTCGACCGGAAATCGCTCGCCTGATGACTCGGTAAGATCCGTCGGCCCTTTCGGCGCCGCCGGCCGCGATCTTCCGGGAAATAAAACCGTGATCCGATCCCCGGTGCGCGGAAAAGATCTCTCTTTTCGCTGGCTCAGCAAGCTCCAGCAATTTTTTCAAAGCCGCCTGTCCTGGTTTATCAGGAAAATCAGGATCGAGGCCCGATGCCTTTCCCAGACAGAAAGCTTTTTCGTCCACTGACCCGGGGCTGACCACCGGTCCTTGCGCAGCCGCCGTCGCTCTGACAACGCCTCCACGAGCGTCTCTGACTACCTGGAAAGCAGCAGCAAAAGCTCCCGAAGCACTTTACAGGCCACAGCGGTGGAAACGCCACTTTGGTCGTAGGCCGGACACAGCTCATTAACGTCGCATCCTACGATATTTAGGCCGCTGACCTTGTGAATCGCCCCCAGCAAGTCCAGAAAGCTGACGCCGCCGGCCTCTGGTGTGCCGGTGCCAGGAAAAACAGACGGGTCTAAAACGTCCAGGTCCAGAGTAAAATAAACGGGCTTTTTCTGCAAAGCCGCTACGGTTTCCTCCAGGCCCTTGAAGTCAAATTTACGAGTGAACACATGATCACCGCCCCACAAAAATTCTTCCCGGTCCCCGGAACGGATTCCAAACTGGAAAATGCGGCCGTCTCCCACCAGATCCCAGACCCGGCGGAGCACTGTGGCGTGAGACAGTCTGGCGCCCAGATAATCGTTCCGCAGATCGGCGTGGGCGTCGAAATGGATCACGTGCAGATCTGGATACCGCTTTACAGCCGCCCGCACCGCGCCCAAAGTCACCAGATGTTCGCCGCCGATCATCACCGGCAGTTTTCCGCTGTCCAAAATTTCGGCGGCCCGCCCCTCGATATCGTTCAGAGCCAGATTCACGTCGCCAAAGCAAAGCTCCAGGTCTCCGCTGTCGAAAATTTTACAATCCGTCAGATCTTTGTCCAAATACGGGCTGTAGGTTTCCAGGCCGAAGGATTCGGACCGCATGGTTTTGCTGGCGAACCGGGTCCCGGGCCGAAAAGAGGTGGTAGAGTCAAAAGGCGCCCCGAACAGGACGATCTGCGCTTCCTCAAAACTGGCGTCACAGCCTAAAAAAGTTTCCACGTTAGGGTTCAACATCTCTTAGCAATCCCTCCACATAGCTGGGCAGGGCGAAAGCCCCGGCGTGCAGCCTGGTATTATAGTATTGGGTGTGAATTCCCAAAAGATTCCACGCCGCGGCGTTCAGATCCTTCACCGGGTGGTATTTTTTAGAGGCGAAGCCAAACAGCCAGTGACCCGAAGGATACGTGGGAATGTGGGCCTGGTAAACCTTGCTGATGGCGAAGCTCTCCACAATCCGCT
>CAUFXR010000074.1 GCA_959596515.1 uncultured Oscillospiraceae bacterium | reverse complement strand
GAAGCGGTCTGCACATTCTTCTTAATGGCGACGGCGCAGCCCAGGGTATAAGCCCAGGAAGCGTTTTCAAAAGCGATGGGCTGTACGCCCTTTACAATCGCGTCGGGATCTACATTTTTGGAAAGGCACAGTTCACGGGCGTCCTCCAGGCTGGCGATGCCATACTCGGCAAGACACTTTTCGATTTTGGCCATTCTTCTTTCTTTGCCTTCAAACTTTACATCATTAGCCATGTAGCTTGTCCTCCTTATTTCGGTATGGTCCGGCTTATTCTTCTCTGGGGTCGATATACTTGGCGGCCCCGTCATAACGGCCATACTGACCGATATTCTTCTTGTAGGCCTCGTCCGGACTTACGCCGTGGCGGATATCCTCCAGCATCTTGCCAACCTTCACGAACTTATAACCGATGACCTCGTTGTTCTCGTCCAGAGCCATAGAAATGACATAGCCTTCGGCCATTTCCATGTAACGCACGCCCTTGAGGGTGGTGCTGAACATGGTGCCTACCTGAGAACGCAGGCCCTTGCCCAGATCCTCCAGGCTGGCGCCGATGGGCAGGCCATCCTCAGAGAAAGCGGTTTGGCTGCGGCCGTAGGCCAGCTGCTTGAAGATCTCACGCATAGCCACGTTGATGGCGTCGCATACCAGGTCGGTGTTCAGGCACTCGAGCAGGGTTTTGCCGGGCAGGATCTCCGCGGCCATAGCGGCGGAGTGGGTCATGCCGGAGCAGCCGAGAGTCTCAACCAGGGCTTCCTGGACGATGCCCTCCTTGACGTTCAGGGTCAGCTTGCAGGCGCCCTGCTGGGGAGCGCACCAGCCAATGCCGTGAGACAGGCCGGAAATGTCTTTGATCTCGTAGGATTTCACCCATTTTCCCTCTTCCGGGATCGGGGCGGGACCATGATGAGGTCCTTTTGCTACAGTACACATGTTTTCCACTTCATGGGAATAGTTCATATTGGTACTCCTTTCGGTTTCGGTATCGGGGGACTGCCCGTGTATATTCGCATACATATTTATTATAAGCAAACTTGTCCAATTTCGCAAGAGGAATCTTGGCAAAACAGCAGGATTAACAACTTTTTCACAATCTTTTTCAGAGCCCCAATCAAAAACTAGGCGCTTTTGAGAGCATCAAAAGCCGATCAAAGGGAAGAATGGAGAAAAAGCGGCGTAAGGGTTTTATTTTTGACACAGTGTGTTATAATACAAAGCAGAGACAACGAGATTACGTATGCGTAAGGAGAGTATTGCTATGAGCGAAAACTGTACCCATAACTGCGAAACCTGCGGAGAGAATTGTCCCTCCAGAGAGGGAGGCTTTCCCAAGGAGCAGCTGAAAGAGGGCTGTTCGGTAAAAAAGGTCATCGGCATCGTCAGCGGAAAAGGCGGCGTGGGAAAATCCCTGGTCACGTCTTTGCTGTCGGTGATTTTGAACCGCAGAGGTTATCATACCGCCATTTTAGACGCGGATGTCACCGGCCCGTCCATTCCCAAGGCTTTTGGTCTGCACGGAAAGGCCCAGGGCACGGAGATGGGAATCCTGCCGGTAAAAAGCAAGCTGGGCACCGATATTATGTCCGTGAACCTGCTGCTGGGCAATGAGACCGATCCGGTGGTGTGGAGAGGCCCGGTGATTGCCGGCGCGGTGAAACAATTCTGGACCGATGTGCTTTGGAACGATGTGGATTATATGTTTGTGGATATGCCTCCGGGAACCGGCGACGTACCCCTGACCGTGTTCCAGTCCCTGCCGGTAGATGGTATTATTATCGTTACCTCTCCCCAGGAGCTGGTGTCCATGATCGTCACCAAGGCGGTCAATATGGCGAAAATGATGGACGTGCCGATTCTTGGTCTGGTGGAGAATATGAGCTACTTCCAGTGCCCGGGGTGCGGCGAGAAATATAAAATTTTCGGCGACAGCCATCTGGAGGATGTGGCCAATGTGAACGGCCTGAAGATCCTGGGCCGTCTGCCGGTGGATCCCAAGCTGGCCGCCGCCTGCGATAAGGGTGTCATCGAGCTGTTTGACGGCGACTGGCTGGACCAGGCCGCCGACGAGATTGAGGAAACCCTGAAATTAGAGGCGGAGGAAGCTTAAGCTGGATCCCATTTGGCTGAGAAAAGAAAATCGTGAGCCGCTGTGAAATCAGCGCTGCCGGTTACGGGCCGCGAGACAGGCGGCACGCGGGAGACGAAAGTCAGCGTGCCGTAAGCCCCGCGCCGGCAGTGGGCTCTCCCGGGGCGGATCCTGCCCCGGGCCTTTGCCAGCCGGCCTGGTTGCCGGCTGTTTTTTCATTTGCCGGTCTTGCCACCGGTTGTTTTTTTGTCTGCCGGCCTGGTTGCTGGTTGTTTTTTTGTCTGCCGGTCTTGCCACCGGTTGTTTTTTGTTTGCCGGCCTGGTTGCCGGCTGTTTTTTCATTTGTCGGTCTTGCCACCGGTTGTTTTTTTGTCTGCCGGCCTGGTTGCTGGTTGTTTTTTTGTCTGCCGGTCTTGCCACCGGTTGTTTTTTGTTTGCCGGCCTGGTTGCCGGCTGTTTTTTCATTTGTCGGTCTTGCCACCGGTTGTTTTTTTGTCTGCCGGCCTGGTTGTTTTTTTGTCTGCCGGTCTTGCCACCGGTTGCTTTTTGTTTGCCGGCCTGGTTGCCGGCTGTTTTTTTATTTACCGGCCCGGTTGCCGGGTGGTTTCTGGTTACCAGCCGGCAGGAACGGCGAACCACTGGATTTTAGACGGGCTTATCACTTACTTTCTAGCGCCGCAGTCACAGTAGTAATAGTCAACGTAAGTTTCGTTATGCCCATGGTCTTCTTCATGGGTGACGGCCGGAATCGTTTCGTAATACGGACCGATGATGACGTGGTCACCTGTATAGGTCGCGTGTCCATTTTCGTCATATCCTTGGAAGAGCGGGTTATCTTCCGGATTTGCAAAAGGATGGTAAAGTACATATAATCCGCCGTTTTCGCTGTGATACCATTCTTGGAATCGGTTGGGGTCCCGTGTTTCCTCCCATGTGCCGGTATCGTACCAATACATGCGGTAAATATCATATGTAGTGGTCTGTTCCGGTTGGTCTACCACGGTAACAATGTTTGGCACCCATCTCTCGGCGGTGTGCGCCTTCCAAGTGTGGGTATGAGTGGGAGTATTGGCGCTGCTGGAACTCAAGCTCCCGGAATCAATATTGGCTGGGGAACTCCCGCTGTCAGAGCCTGTGCCGCCGCTCGAAGCTGTGTCGCTTGCCGTGTCGGCACTGCTGTCGCTTTTGCTTTCTTCCTTGTCCTTCTGACTCGCGTTGGATGTATCTTCTTTCTTTTCTTCGCTGTCCTGCTTTTTATTGTCCCGCCCGTCCTCTTTTTGGGAGGCCGCGCTTGATGTGGTTTCGATATTCTCTGATGAGGACGGCACGGATGTCACCTGATTGTTATTTGTTCCTGACATAGATGCAAAGCAAATGACTGCCGCCAAAACAACCAGGAAAATCGCTATAACGGGAATAAAAATTTTTTTGTTCTGGATGAATTTAGTTAAGAAGGTTTTTACTTTTTTCATTTCTACATCGAGCTCCTTAATAAATGAATACTTTTATTTTATCACGTTCTAATTTTGTTCTCAACATTTTCCACCGGGCCGCTTACCGCCGAGGGCCAATTTGACTGGGGCGATAAGCGGTCGCTCATAAGAAACATTATTACAGCGAGATTTCATAGAAGCATGAAAGATAGGCGGCGAAAATCGGCGGCAGGCACAGACAGTTTGAACGGCACCACGCGCCGGGCCGCTTACCGCCGACGCACTAGACGAATTTGATGACAAGGCCGTGTGAAAGGCCAGAAAAACCCAGCCCTCTGGAAAGCTTTCCAAAAGGCTGGGTTTCGTTTACGCTTAAAGAATCCCAGGCAGACGCTGACCGCCGGCTGTCTTGATAGCTGTAGACGGAATCCCGGGAAGCTGGCCTTTCCGAAAGAGAAAGACCGGAAAAATCTGAAAAAAAGCCGGGGGAACCCCCAACCCGAGGAAGACGGTGGGAAGCTCCAACCCCGAAAAAGCGGAGGGGAAGCCCCAACTCGGAAAAGGCAGAGGGAAAACCTCGGCCCGAAAAAAGACGGAGGGGAAGCTCCAACCCCGAAAAAGCGGAGGGGAACCCCCAACTCGGAAAAGACGGAGGGTAACCCCGACCCGGAAAAGGCAGTGGGAAGAGAAAAGATTGAGGAAACAGGCCGGGGTTAGGGCAGCTTTTGGAATCTTGGCAGGCGCTGACCGCCGGCTGCCACCGTCTCTGTAAACATGCTCAAAGGACGGGCCCAGAGCTTTTGATGATCCTGGGGATCGCGATAGATTACCAGAGGTTCCATGGTTTCCGTATGCTTAGCGACGCCCAGCACCTCATACTCATGGCCCTTAAAATGGCGGTAAAGACCAGGTTCCACATTGGGAGCCGTGTCGGCCGGCGCCGCAAAGTCCACGGTTTCCGGAAGGTGGATCTCCGAAGCGTCCCGCTCTAAGAGAATTCGGGCGCTATAGGGCTCCACAGGCAGTTCCACGTAACCGTTGACCGGGGAAAATACTTGGTGGTGGTTCAGAACATCCACCAGCACCTTGCCCGGCGTAACGCCAAAGCCCAAAGAAGTGGGCCCATCCGCCAGGTTCAAGGCGGTAAACAACACCTGGCCTTCTGCCTCCCGGCGGTATACCAACTGCTCGTTTTTCACCACGATCTGGTGGTAATCTCCGGTTTGCAGAGGAACACACATCTCTTTCAACCGGCTCAGCTTGCCGATGTGACGGCTCAGCTCCTCGTTGACAGGAGGAAGCTGGTGCAGATCCAGGCAGGGACGCAGGTCCCAGTCGGAGCCGTTTTGCTTAATGCCGGGAAGCCCCCATTCGCTGCCATAGTAAATCGAGGGCGCGCCGGGCATGGTAAACAGCACGGTGTAGACATTTTTTAAATGCTCGGGATTCCGCAGAACGCTGGCCAGCCGGTTCACGTCGTGGTTATCCACGAAGTTATAGGTGTAAATGTTTTTATAAATTCCCCCGTCGCCGAACTGACGGTTTAAGGAATAGGCGATCTCAAAGTAGTTTTTATCGTTGTGTGAGGAATAAATTCCCTTATAGCACTCATAGTTTGTGACGGAATCCAGCATCTCCGGATTGGCCCACCGGTTATAATCCCCGTGGATAATCTCACCCATCAGCCAGAAATCCGGCTTCTTTTCCTTGCAAAAGCTTCTGAGCCGCCGGAAGAAATCCGGATCCACACAGTCCGCTGCGTCCAGCCGCAGGCCGTCGATGCCGAAATCCTGAATCCACGCGCCTACCGCTCCCAGCAGGTGATCCACCACTTCCGGATTTTTCAGATTCAGCTTCACCAGGTTGAAGTGGCCTTCCCAGGCGTCGTACCAGAAAGGATCTCCCATGGGGCTGCCGCCGCCAAAGTTCAGATTGTGAAACCAACCGCAGTAGCGGGAGCTTTGTCCATTTTGCTGTACATCCCGAAAGGCCCAGAATTCCCGGCCTACGTGGTTGAACACCCCATCCAGCACTACCCGGATACCGTTTTCGTGCAGACGGTCGCATACGGTGCGAAAGGCGTGGTTGTCACCCAAGCGTTTGTCGATTTGATAATAATCCCTGGTATCGTAGCCGTGCTCGCTGGACTCGAATACCGGCCCCAGATATACGGCGTTTACCCCCAGCTCTTTGAGATGAGGAATCCAGTCTATCAGCTTTTCGATCCGGTTGACCCGTTCCCCGTCGGCGTTGAAACGGGGCGCCCCGCAGAAGCCAAGAGGATAAATATGATAAAATACGGCCTTTGTAATCCAATCCATCGTGAATAGCTCCTTTCATGGTCAGGTTTGTGAGGAAAGCTTGGATTTTATTCCCGGACTGTGGGCCGGAATACAGGCGCCCGGTTCCATGCGGCCGCGATAAACGTTTCCGGGCCGCCGGAAACGCTCCCCCAGCTGTGGGAGGTGTTTGCCTGCTTCGGGCTCGAAAGGCCCGTTTTTTCTCGCGGGCCGCCGGGCATGCGCCAGGGCTGCCGCGGAGAGGCTATTTCATTAATAGGAACCGGCTAATACTTTTTTATTATAGCATAAATAGGTAGAAACAAACATAAAAAGAAAAAACAAACAGAAAAGATTTGATTTCTTTATGAAAAAATAACGAATTTTTTCATTAGAAATAGACAAAATTAATAGAGTGTAGTATAATAAATTAATATAAAATCCATATTGATAGAACTTGAAATAGATAAGGAGACCCCCTATGAAAAACAATTTAGTAATCGCGATCGCCCGTGAGTTCGGCTCCGGCGGGCGGGAAATCGGACAATTGGTGGCGAAAAAATTGGATATTCCTTTTTATGATAAGGGAATTATCACCCAGGCCGCCAAAGAAAGCGGTATTGACGAACGCATTTTTGAAAATGTGGAGGATATCGCCAATAACAGTTTAATTTATTCCCTGTCTATGGGGATTTATAACCCGGGAAGATTTGCCCATCTGCCCAATTACTCCATTAACGATGAGGTTTACCGGGTGCAGACGGAGATCATCCGCAAGGTAGCCGACGAGGGCGACTGCGTGATCGTAGGGCGGTGCGCCGACTATCTGCTCAATGAGAATCCCCGGTGCGTCCGGGTGTTTGTTCACGCGGATATTGATGTTCGGTTGAAGCGGGCCATCAGTGTTTATGGACTGCCCAAGGATACCGGGGAAAACTTTATCCGTAAGAAAGACCGCCGCCGGGCCAGTTATTACCAGTATTACACGGATAACAAATGGGGAGACTATGAGAACTACCATTTGATCCTGGACAGCGGGGCCATTGGCATTGAAAACGCGTCTGAGGTGGTTTTAGCCTACGCCAAGGGGATGCCTCAAAAAGCAGACTAAACGACGGCCGGTTCGGTTCAGAAAGCCGGCAGCAATTGAATAGATGTAGATGCCGCTGTACGCGAGGAGCGCCGAAAGTCATATACCGGCGCGGCTTTTTCAGCCTGTCAGACAGGTTTCAGAAAAAGGCTTCCTCTTTACAGCGGCTTTATTTTTTACTATAATAGCCATTGGATCATTACGTTAACTTGGAAAGGAGGCTCGAAATGCTGGGGAAAAAGATCATGGTCACCGTGTCCCAACCTGAGGCTCAACTAGCCGGGGAGGGACGAAAGGTGTTGTATAAAGGCAGCGTCGCCCTCGGAGATCACAGCGCCCCAAAGCCTGTTTACCTGATATCTTACGGCGATCCTAAGCCGGAACAGCCGGCTACCGTCATCGCGGTGGTGTCGTCAAGAGGAAAAGAGCAGTTTGTGGCGGCGCCGGAAAACACGGTTTATTACGCGCCGGAGATTCGTTCTGTCATCGAAAAGGCCGAGGGCCGGGCTCCGGAAAAGGTTTCCTGCCTGTATGAAAAATCCTGCGGCGCGGTGGTTTACCGGGTGGATGGCAGGATCGTCCGATTTTTGGTCGTAAAGAATAAAAACGGCAGGCACTGGGGATTCCCCAAAGGGCACATGGAGTATGGGGAAAGCGAACGCCAGACCGCCCTGCGGGAGGTGCTGGAGGAAACCGGCTTACGAGTGGAAATTCTGCCGGGGTTTCGGGAAACCTGTGAGTACTGCCCCTATGGCAGCATTCACAAGCAGGTGGTGTTTTTCGCCGCTAAAAGCGGCGGAGAGGAAGTGGTGATTCAGAAATCGGAGATCGACCGGTTCAAATGGGCCCGATACGAGGACGCCTGCGAGCTGTTTAAATACGACAACGACATCCGGGTGCTGCAAAAGGCTAAAAAATGGATCTACCGTCATGAACGGATCCGGCCCAGAACAAGCCGGACCTGGAACTCATACGAATCGGCCCAGCGCCGCCGGCGCAGAAAAGCCGCGGCGGAAAAGGAGAAACGAAAAGAGGGACTGCACTTATGATTATCGTCATGAAACACGGCGCCGGCCAGCGGGAAATTGAAGCCGTTGAGAAGGTACTGCGGGATCACCAGCTGGGGGTTCATATTTCCAATGGGTCTGCCGCCACCATTATCGGCGTGATCGGGGATAAATCAGCCCTGTCTGGTGTAAACCTGGAAATGATGGACGGCGTGGAGAAATGCGTGCCCATTATGCATAGCTATAAACTGGCCAGCCGGGATATGTGTCCTGAGGGCCGAACGGTCTCTGTAGGAGATGTAGTGATCGGCGGCAATCAGCTGGCCATGATGGCGGGCCCCTGCGCTGTGGAAAGCGAGGAGCAGATTCTGGAAGCCGCCATGGGCGTGAAAAAGGCGGGGGCCCAGTTCCTGCGGGGCGGTGCCTATAAACCGAGAACCAGTCCCTACGCCTTTCAGGGGATGGAGGACGACGGATTTAAAATGCTGCGGAAGGCCGCCGACGCCACCGGGCTAAAGGTGGTCAGCGAGGTGATTGCCGAGGATCAGATGGATACCGCGGCAAAATATTGCGATATGTTCCAGATTGGCGCCCGGAATATGCAGAATTTCCGGCTGCTGAAAGCGGTAGGCAGAAGCGGCATGCCGGTTCTGCTGAAACGGGGCATCGCCTCTACCATCGAGGAGTGGCTGGATGCCGCCGAATACATTATGAGCGAGGGAAACTATAACGTGGTTCTTTGTGAGCGGGGCATCCGTACCTTTGAAACCGCTACCCGGAATACCCTGGATATCTCCGCGGTGCCGGTGATCAAGGAGAGAAGCAGCCTGCCAATTATCATCGATCCATCCCACGCCGCGGGGAAAAGCGCTTATATCCAGTCTCTGTCTCTGGCCGCTGTAGCCTGCGGCGCCGATGGCCTTATCATCGAAGTCCATCCCTGCCCGAAATGCGCCATGTCCGACGCCAAACAGCAGCTGACCCCGGCTCACTACGGGGAGCTGTTCGAGGAGGTCCGCAAGGTAGCCCAGGCGGTGGGCAGGACGGTCTGAGGGCGTCAAGAGCCATGTCCGACGCCAAACAGCAGCTGACCCCGGCCCAGTACGGAGAGCTGTTCGAGGAGGTCCGCAAGGTAGCCCAGGCGGTGGGCAGGACGGTCTGAGGGCGTCAAGCGTCATGTCTGGCACCAGCCGGAAGTTAGCCGGCCCGGAACCAAAAGAACTGCTTGTGAACAAAACAAGAAAAAGGTAGTCTGATTTTATTTCAAGGGCATTCAAGGACTTTCAAGGACGTTCTAAAAATGTTTTGAGAGCCATTTATTTGATGTTTTATTGAAAATTCCTGTTGCCGAGAAACGCCCCTATGGGGCGTTTTTTATTAATGAATTTGAAAACCCATTAACATTGTAGTATAATAGGTTAAATAAGTTGATTCAGAGAGGTGAGGGGAATGATGGTATCCACCAAAGGGCGGTACGCCCTGCGGGTGATGATAGAGCTTGCCACCCATGACCTGGAGGAATTCGTACCCCTAAAGGAAATCGCGGGACATCAGGAAATTTCTGAAAAATATTTAGAAGCCATTATGAAAAGCCTGGTCAAGAAAGGTCTGGTCACCGGACTACGGGGAAAGGGCGGAGGCTACCGGCTGTCCAAGTCACCGGCACAGTACACAGTAGGCAGTATTTTAAAAGTGACCGAAGGATCACTGGCGCCGGTAGCGTGTCTGGAAAAAAACGCCGCTCCGTGTCCTCGTGGGGAAAAATGCGTTACTTATCCCATGTGGAAAAGGCTGAGCAAGTTGATCGACGACTTTTTTGAGGGGATTACTCTGGAACAGCTGGCCAATGAATCTTTAGGGTTGAGTGGCGACCATTATGTGATTTGATCGCCGAATACCGGCGTGATGAAAGCGGCCTTGGCGAGAAACGCTTGACCCAACTTCCCGGAATTCGAGGACAGCGAAAAATTTCTGTCGCGGATCGTGACAGAAGCTGTGGATCCAGTGAGACGCGGCCGCGGCGGAAGCTTCCCGCCGGAGCGGGAAGAAAAAAGGAATGGTCGCCGCGATAGCCGCTTGCCTCGCTATAGTATATGGCGTTATTTTTTGTTCTCAGCTTTTCCATAGAATAGAAATTTCCGTATATGGGGAACCTATTACCGATCAAACGGTTTTTGTCGATACACCGGCTCCCGCGTCCAACGAAGTTCGTGAGGCTTTTCCGGCGATTACAGTCTCTCTTGAAATCGCTGGGAAGTACCCTCGTCTCTATCCGGGCGAAGGAAGACCGGGTGGAAGCGTACGCTTTAGAAAGCGGAACGTTATTGGCTTCGGACCAAGCTGCGAGGCCTGGGAGGCCGTAAAGGTCCAGTGGACGGTCGAACAGCCCGACCAGGAGTGGGTTTATGAGCTGAAAATCGGCGACGCCGTTCTTTTCCTTTCCTACGACGGGAAATCAAAGTGTTGGGTGCTGAATAAACAATCATCGGAGGTTTGACAACATGAGAAAATTACTGGCGATTTTTCTTGCCATAGCGTTGACTTTATCCTTTGCCGCCTGTGCCGCCGCTGAAAACGGCGAAGTGTCTTCTGGCGGGGAACAGCAAGTAGAGGTGAAGGATTCCCTGGAACTTCTAAATTCGGTTTGGGCCCTTTACCAGGAGGAGGATAAATTCTCCGCCGTAGGCGGGGACATGTCCGAGGAAAACATGAAAACGGACGCTCCCGGTGTGTTTGGACTGGAGGATACCGCGGCCCTGGACGCGACCCTGGGTTTCCCGGCGGCATCCGCCGGCCAAATCGACGGCGCGGCTTCTCTGATGCACATGATGAACGCCAACACCTTTACCTGCGGGGCCTATCATGTCAAAAGCGGAGATCAGACCGGCGAGCTGGCGAAAGAAGTGCAGGAGAATATTCTGAAAAGGCAGTGGATGTGCGGATTCCCCGATAAGCTGGTCATAGCGACGGTAGGCGATTATATCGTCTCCTGTTTTGGGGAGGAATCTGTCATCGATACCTTTCAAAGCAAATTAAAAGAAGCCTATCCTTCTGCGGAAATTGTCTGCGACGAGCCGATCCTCTGACTGGCATAGGGGAAAAAGAAAATGGTGTTTTCCAGTATTCCGTTTCTGTATTATTTTATCCCCTGCGTTTTAGCGGCGTATTTTATCGCGCCCAAAGGGTTCAAAAACAGCGTCCTGCTTCTTTCCAGCCTGTTTTTTTATGCCTGGGGTGAGCCGAAATACCTTGTTTTTATGCTGGTTTCCATCACCCAGGGATACGTTTTTGGAATATTAATCGAAAAGCATCGGGAGACAAAGCGGTCAAAAGTGTTTTTGACCGCTTCTGTCCTTTTCAGCCTGCTGCTGTTGGGATATTTTAAATATGCCGATTTTTTCATCGCCAATTTCAACGCCGTGACCGGCCTGTCGATCCCGCTGCTGAACATAGCCCTGCCCATCGGCATCAGTTTTTATACCTTCCAGATCTTGAGTTATACGGTGGACGTCTATCGGGGAGAGGCCCCGGCGCAGAAAAACTATATCAATCTGGCCGCCTATATCGCCATGTTTCCCCAGCTTGTCGCCGGTCCCATTGTCCGGTATACGGAGATCGCCCGCCAGTTGGAGAGCCGAGCCCACAGCATGGAAAACGCGGCGGTCGGGATTCGCAAATTTATCCTGGGATTATCCAAAAAAGTGCTGATCGCCAATCTTCTGGGAGAACTTGTCTCCGCCTTCCAGAAGTCCGGGGATAAGTCAGTCTTATTTTTCTGGCTGTACGCCGTGGCGTTTACCCTTCAGATCTATTTCGACTTTTCAGGCTACAGCGATATGGCCATCGGCTTGGGCCGGGTGTTTGGGTTTCGCTTCGCGGAAAACTTCCAGCATCCCTATGTTTCCAGAAGCGTCACCGAATTTTGGCGCCGCTGGCATATTTCTCTCGGAACCTGGTTCCGGGATTACCTTTATATCCCTTTGGGAGGAAACCGGGTGAGCAAGGGAAGATGGGTCCTGAATCTTTTGATTGTCTGGGCGGCGACCGGCTTCTGGCACGGCGCTCAATGGAATTTTATTTTATGGGGCCTTTTCTTCGCCGTTCTGCTGATTTTGGAAAAGCTGTGGCTGTCCCGGTGGCTAAAAAAACGGAAAGTGATCAGCCATCTTTACGTCATGCTTGTCGTGATTCTGGGCTTTGTCCTGTTTGACGCTTCCAGCGTATCCCAGGCCTTCGCCAGCCTGTCTGCCATGTTTGGCTTTTCCGGCCTGCCGTTCACCAGCGGGGAGACCCTCTATTACCTAAAAAGCTATGGGCTACTGCTGGCGGTCGCGGCCGTCGGCGCCACGCCGCTGGCTCAGAAACTGTTTTCCGCCGCCCAGGATACCGCCCTGGCCCGGCGCCTTTGGAACGCCGCGGAACCGGTGGGACTGCTCGCCTTGCTGGTTGTCTGCACCGGCTTTTTGGTGGACGGTTCCTTTAATCCGTTTCTATATTTCAGATTTTAAGGAGGCCTCTTTATGCCGGATAAAGTAAAAAATCTCGCCGTCGTGGCGCTGACGGCGGTGTTCCTGCTGGGCTTTTTCCTTTGGGGCCTGATCCAGCCGGATGTCGGGGAATCCGAAAGCGAACGCAGGCCTCTCGCCGCTCTGCCGGAGGCCACCGGCGAGTCTGTGCTTTCCGGGGAATTCACAGCTGATTTTGAGCAATACACCCAGGATCAGTTCCCTCTGCGGGAGTATTTCAGAACGGTAAAAGCCCTCACGGTACTGAAGGTGCTCGGCCAGAAGGACAACAACGGCGTCTTTATAGAGCGGGGATATGTTTCAAAGCTGGATTATCCCCTGGATGTTTCCTCTGTGGAGTATGCTTTGAGCCGGTTTCAGTATGTTTACGACAGATATCTGGCGGGCAAAGAGATGAAAGTGTACCTTTCCGTTGTCCCGGATAAAAATTACTTTCTGGCGGCCCAGAACGGCTATCCCTCGATGGATTACGAGGAGCTTTTCCGATCAGCCAGGGAAGGCATGAGCTACGCGGAGTACATCGATATCGTGCCTTTTCTGGAAGTTTCCGATTATTACGCCACGGACATCCACTGGCGACAGGAAAAAATAATGGACGCCGCCTTTCACATCGGAAAGGAAATGGGCGTCTCGCTGGAGAACGACTATACGCTCAAAAAGCTGGATCAGCCTTTTTACGGCGTTTATTACGGCCAGTCCGCCCTGCCTCTTTCCCCGGATGCGCTGTATTATCTCGACAGCCCGCAACTGCGCCGGTGCCGGGTATACGACTATGAAACGGATTCCTACCTGCCGGTTTATGATATGCAAAAGGCCGGGGGGCGGGATCCTTACGAAGTGTTTTTATCCGGGGCAAAGGCCCTGCTCGCTATTGAGAACCCTGAGGCGAACACGGACAAAGAGCTGATCCTTTTTCGGGATTCTTTCGGAAGCAGCCTCGCGCCTATCTTGGCCCAGGGTTACTCTAAAATTACTTTGGTGGATATCCGGTACCTTTCGCCCGGCCTCCTCGACAGGTTCCTTGCCTTTGACGATCAGGAGGTCCTCTTTCTATACAGCGCGCCGGTGTGGAATCACAGCGCTACCATAAAGTGAGCCGTGGGTTCCGGCACGGCCGGAACAGGGCAGAGGAAGACTAGGCGCCGGGAGCCTGGGGACCGACGAAAAGCCGGCGTGCGGGCGGAAGATCCCTTTTTCTATACAGCGCGCCGGTGTGGAATCACAGCGCTGCCATAAAGTGAGCGGGTTCCGGCACGGCCGGAACAGGGCAGGGGAAGGTTAGGTGTCCGGCGCTGGGGACCGGCGAAAAGCC
>CAUFXR010000073.1 GCA_959596515.1 uncultured Oscillospiraceae bacterium | reverse complement strand
AAGAGCTTGTTACAAAATTAACTATTCTATTGAGGAAATCCGCACATTGCCGGGAATTCTAAGGTTTTCCATAACAATATTGTGCACATTTTCACGCATAATTTAACTCTTTTTTTCGCTGATTTCTTCGATCAGCTGGTTGATATAATCCATATCGATCTCATCGGGATTTTTGGACATAGCCGGCTTGGAAGCAAACTGTGAGGATTCTTGATCCCAACGCGCGGGCTCGTGCCTTTTCTCAACCACATCCGGCTTAGAGACCAAATGCGCCGCAGGCGCCGCTGTTTCCAACGGCTCATCCCGTACAGTTGTAACTGGTTCCGACTCTTTCTTTTCGAAAGAATCCTCAAAAGACGAAACCCGGTTTTTGGCGGCGTTCCGCTCCGCGATGATGCTGCTGAAATAGGTCGCCTGGGGGGTCGGAGGAACTTCCGGACTACCTATCTCTTTTTTCCCTTCCTCAGCAGGAACGAAAGCCTGGGGCCGGCTCAGCTGGGCGCTGATCTGAATAAGAAGTCCCAAACTATAGAGCACCAATGCCAAATCCGCTAAAAATGTCCAGTTTTCCGTCAAAACAAAACCGTTTTGCGCCGCGTCTACCGCTTGGGGCACACACGCCACCGAGGTAAATAGCACCATTAAAAAGCCTAACATTACTGTACGTTTTGCGGTTTTCGATGTTTCGATACCGGTAAAAAATTTGGAAAGAGAAAACAAAAACATAAGCATTCCCAGTACCGACAGCACACTGAGCATGTTGCTGCTGATGGTTGTTACATTGGTATACTCGATAAAGGTCAACACCACCGCTCTGACGCATACCCACAAAGGAAGCAGCAGGGCCAACACGGGTGCCTTACGAAAGGTGTTTCTGCCAGTGATATGGGAGATCCCCGCAACCAGAAAAGCGATCATTCCCAACACGCCGCAAATGGACAAAATCAAATAACGGATGGTACCGTGATCCAGCACATAGATCAGCAGATTCACGCCGGAGTCCGCCGCCATCGCCGCCGCGACAACCAAAGCGAAAATACCGGAAAAAATATTTCGGCGGAACTGAAACTCCAAGGAATTTTTACAGCGGGCCGTCATAATCATGATAATAAGGACAAACAGCGCCAAAACCCCTAAGAAGATCTGATAAAGTGATTCGCCGCTTTCAAAAAAGCCAGTGGCCGGGTTAATCAGATAGGCCACCTGGTACACTCGCAGGGGAACAGCGGCTGCAAAGAAAATCACGAAAGGAATCCACAGGGATTTTATTTTCATATCTTAATCCTCCAAAAAAAGAGAAATTCGTGTTAAAAATGTTTACCAAACTATTTTAACACGAATTCCAGAGTTATGACAACTATTTTTCTCTTTTTTTCAGCGGAAGAAGGAAAATCTTACTTTCGCTCATCCAGTGGAATATACTTTTGGCTGTCTACCAGAGATTTATAGGCGGGACGGATAATCCGGTTGCTGGTTTCCACTTCCTCGATTCGGTGAGCGCACCAACCGGCGATTCTGGAAACCGCGAACATAGGCGTATACAAATCCTCCGGCAGCCCCAGCATCTTGTAAACCAGGCCGGAATAGAAATCCACATTGGCGGAAATCACCTTTTTGTCGCCTTTTACGTTGAAAAACGCCTTAGGCGCCAGTTTCTCTACCAACTGGTATAAAGCAAACTCGTCGTCCATTCCTTTTACTTCCGCTAGCCTTTGGGCGTGGGATTTCAAAATCACCGCTCTGGGGTCGCTCAGAGTGTAGATAGCGTGGCCCTGGCCATAAATCAGGCCGCTGTGATCTCCTTCCTCTTTCCGGACGATCTTTTCCAAAAAGGCTTCTACCTCATCCTCGTCCTTCCAGTCCTTGACCTTTTCCTTAACGCATTCCATCATCTGCATCACCCGATGATTGGCGCCGCCGTGTTTCGGTCCTTTTAATGAGCCGATCGCCGCGGAAATGGCCGCATAGGTGTCGGTTCCCGAGGAAGAAAGCACTCGGGTGGTAAAGGTGGAATTGTTACCGCCGCCGTGCTCAGCGTGAATGATCATCAGCAGATCCAGAAGCTTCGCTTCCTCATCGGTAAACTTCTTATCCGGACGAATTGACCTTAAAATGGATTCCGCAGTAGAATGCTCCGGCTTGATGGGATGGAAATACATACTCTTCTTATCGTAGCGCCGCCGTTTCACCTGATACGCATAGGTCATAATCGTGGGCATCCTGGCGATCAGGGAAATCGACTGACGCATAATGTTCTCCAGAGTGGTCTCATCCGGATTGCTGTCATAGGAATATAACGCCAGTACGCTTCTGCCCAGCTTATTCATGATATCTTTCGAGGGAGCCTTGATAATCATATCCTCGGCGAAATATTCCGGTAACTCCCGGTAAGAGCTGAGGATCTGATTAAATTTATTCAGCTGCGCTCTGGTTGGCTGGGTACCAAACAGCAAAAGCCAAGCCACCTCTTCATAACCAAAACGGTTTTCCTTGGTGCAACCGTCTACAATATCCTCCACATTAATGCCACGATAGGTCAACCTTCCCTCATCAGGAATTTTTTCCCCGTCGGCGATTAAATAGCCGTGGACGTTACATATATGGGTCAATCCCGCCATAACACCAGTTCCGTCGGGGTTTCTTAACCCCCGCTTCACCTGGTACTGTTCAAACTGGGCGGGTTCAATATGATTATTTTTTCTAAACTCTTCACAAAGCAGAGCCAACTCAGAAGGTTGTCTTTGAAGCACTTCCAACACCTCTTTCTCTAATTAATTATTAAGTTTATTACAAACCTTGCGCAAAGTCAACCTGTTTGCTTCTATTTTAGAATTTTTATGAAATTATATTTTTAGAAAAATTCAATAATTCACAAAAACTATAAGAAATCGAGGTTGAATCCAGAGAAATATGAATAATTAAATCTAAAAACATGTAAATCCAATGGAGGCCCGAATATGAAAGCGAAAGTGATTCTTTTGATCGTTTTATTTTTTCTGATGTTGACTGTCCCGGCTATCGCCATCGTTTTTTCTTCGCCGAACGGCATCTCGGGACTAAAAGCGCCATCTTCCGGTGTCGCTCCGTCTTCCGCTCTCCCGATCTCTTCGGCGGCATCCTCTTCCCCCTCTTCTTCTGCGCCAGAAGAAACGCCCTCCACCACAAGTATTTCCTCATCACCGGAATCCTCCGGCGAATCTCACCCGGATTCTCAGGAGATGGAAAGTTTTCGGATATTAGAGGAAAACTCAGGGAACATCCAAGAACTTTCCTACGCTGATTTTTTGGTTGGGGTGGTGTCCGCGGAAATGCCCGTTTCCTTTGAAAAAGAAGCCCTCAAAGCCCAGGCGGTAGCCTCCATGACCTTTTTTCTGAAGAAAAAGGAAGCGCAGCGGTCAACGCCGGACGAGGCGCTGAAGGGCGCTGATTTCTCTCTGGATTTTTCCAAAGGCATCGGGTATCTGACAGACCAGCAGCTGCGGGAAAAGTGGGGGGACGCTTATGAGGATAACTTAAAGAAAATAAAAGAAAGCTGTCAGGAGGTACAGAACCTGATCCTGCGGGATTCAGAGGGCGAACTGATTACCGCAGCTTATCACGCTATTTCCGGCGGAGTCACTGAAGCCTCCGCCGATGTGTTTTCCGAAGCCCGGTCTTATTTGGTAGAGGTACCGAGCCCGGGAGACACTTTGGCCCCTGGATATCAAACCACCGTCACTATATCCCCAGAGGATTTTAAGTCCAAGTTGGCATCCGTCTGGCCGGATATCAAGTTGGATGGAGAACCCCAAACCTGGATAGGGGATTCCCAGACCACCCAGGCCGGCCTGGTAAAGACAATGAAGATCGGCTCTTTGGAGCTCACCGGCGATGAGATCCGCCAAACCTTTTCCCTACGGAGCGCTAATTTCGACTTGATTTTCAGCGAAGGCAGTTTTCTGTTTACGGTTCGGGGATACGGTCACGGCGTCGGCATGAGCCAATACGGCGCCAATTTCATGGCGGCGCAAGGAGCTTCCTGGGAAGAAATTCTAGCCTGGTATTATCCGGGCGCAAAAATAGAGAGGCTAAACGCTTAGCCTCTCTATTTTTCATTAAATTTCTATTGAATTTTTATTAAACTTTTTAATTAAATTAATTAGATAAATTAATCTAACTAATCGAATTTAAAACAATTAATAATTAGAAAATAGAAATTAGATTAGAAAATTAAGAAATTAGAAAATTAGAATTTAAAATAATTAAAATTGATTAAATAAAATGAATTAAAAGCTTCACAGGACCAGCCGCCGAAAACTTTTTAGAACGCTTCCACCCTCCTGCAATAGGGTGAAGGAAATGGCCCCCAGGCGTCTCGGCGCGGCTTCTTTGGAAAAAACCGGGCCATTAAAGCTCTCACGCTTGAGCGGCCGACAGGCGCCTCTGAAGCGCTATAGCGGGCGCTAATCTTCAAAGGCATATCCTTCTCGCTTTTGCGCTCTTCTCGCCAGGAAGGAGAGCCGTTATAAATATCGGTATTCCACAGAGTCGAAAACGCCGCGGTCAGTAATCCGGATTTCCGGCAGCACTGGCAGAGACAAAAACGACAACGTCTGGAACGGATCCATTTCTTTCGACATTCCCATTTCCAGGCAAAGTTTTTTCATATTCTCTAAAATCTTCTCGACCTGGTCCGTCGGTTCCTGCGTCAGCAGGCCGCACACCGGCAGGGGAAGGATCTCCAGGAGTTTTCCCTCCCGCACCAGACAATACCCTCCTCTGGCTTTTTCCAGCGTCTGAATCGCCAGCAGTATATCCTGGTCGTTATCTCCCACGGCAATCAAGTTATGAGAATCATGGGCTACCGTAGAGGCAATAGCGCCGTGAAGCGAAAACCCTTCTACTACGCCGACGCCTACCTTACCCGTGCCACGGTGCCGCTCTACCACCGCCGCTTTCTGAAACTGCCTATTCGGCTGGAACTTGCCATCGGCGCAGGGCACCTGGCAAACCTTATGTTTTGTCAAAATCTGATGGGGAATTACCCGGGCTACATGCGCCATACCATCAGGGCAGGGTAACTGCAGCTGTTCCGCACTCACCGGCTGAAGATGAACCGTATCCAGCAAAAACTTCGGAACAGACTGTTTCCCCACAGCAGGTCTTTCTCCCTGCCGGCTTACCAGAGTCCCCTTCCAGTAAACCTGTTCCACGCTTACCTCATCCAGATCGTCCAGCACCACCAAGTCAGCCTGGTAGCCCGGAGCGACAGCGCCTAAATGGGAAAGTCCATACATTCTCGCCGCATGATAGCTGGCCATCGCATAAGCCTCTGCCGGATCCATCCCCAAATGGATGGCTTCCCGAATATTGCTGCTGATATGCCCTTCCCGCCGGATATCCTCTACATGCTTATCGTCAGTGCAGAAACATACCCGTTCCGTTGGAATCCGGGAATCCAAAAGGGTACTGATAAGCGCTTCCCCGTTTTTCGCGCCGGAGCCCCGCCGAACCATCAGATTCATTCCGCTCCGCAGCTGCTCTAAAGCTTCTTCCGGCTCTGAGCACTCATGATCCGTACGGACTCCCGCGAGCAGATATGCCTGCAAATCCTTTCCCAGCAATCCGGGCGCGTGACCGTCAATTACTTTATCCTGAAAAGCCTCCAGCTTCGCAAGGGCTTTTTCCTCTGCGGCGCAAACGCCGGCCACATTCATAAATTCCCCCAAACCTAAAACAGAGGGATCCTCACGGAACTGCAGCAAATCCTCTGCCTCCAGCCGCGCGCCGCTGTCGTCAAATTCCGTGGCCGGCACGCAGGAAGGAAGCATTACATAACCGTTCAGCGGTAGTTCCTTGACCGCCGCCAACAACCAACGTATTCCCTTCATTCCGGATACGTTGGCGATCTCATGAGGATCCGCAAGAATGGTTGTAGTTCCGAAGGGTAAAATTTCTGCCGCGAAAGCGGCTGGCGTCAGCATGGACGATTCGATATGCACATGGGCGTCAAAAAAGCCCGGTACCAGATACTTTCCAGTCAGATCGATTTCTTCCCTGCCCTCATAGCGGCCTACCCCGATGATCCGGTCATCCCAAACCGCTACATCCTGAAGCAGCCATTCTCTGGTGAAAACATTGAGAACGGCGGCGTTTTTCAGCACTAATTTCGCAGGGATCAGTCCCCGGGAAGCCTGCAGCATTTCAGTTGATAAGAACATGGCATCTTCCCCCTTCTGAATATTTTGCTTATTTTAGCACACTTCATTTCAAACTACAAGCCGTTTTATTCACTTTTCTGGAAAAAGGCTAGGAATCCTATCACAAATTAAAGTTGACAAATTTTATTTTATCTGTATAATGTGAAGTAAGCTTCATATGAAGTATACTTCATATCTTGAGGAAATCGCGAGGAAATCGCTATGAAAAATAAGATCAAAGAACTTCGTCTGCGGGCTGGTTACACTCAAAAGCAGCTTGCCGATCTGGCGCTTGTCTCCTCTCGGACCATTATCTCTTTGGAAACCGGGCAATATAACCCTTCCCTGCTGCTGGCATACCGGCTCGCGCGGATTTTCTACACCACGGTAGAGGAGCTGTACTGTTTGGAAGAAAATTTAATAGAGGAGGATCGACGCTATGAAAAGTTATAATCTCCCGTTTTCACAAATTGTAAAAAGGCGTATTTATTTTCTATGGGCGGTTTTGGCTTTCCTTGTGATTTTCATGGTACTGGTAGGCGAAAAAGGACTAATCGATTCCCGGTACACTACGGATCTTTCAAAGTTCTCGTATAAACTTCTTTACTTTGGCGGCGTGATCTACACGATTTATAAAATCCGCTATAATCGTTCGCTGTTAAAAAGCAAGGAAAAGCTGCAGCGGGAAAAAATCATGGAGCTGGATGAACGTACCCAATGGGTCCGCGAAAAGAGCGGCGGGTTGATTATGGATATTTTCCTGCTTTGTCTGGCCGCGGCCGTTTGCGTTTTGTCTTTTTTCGATATCCGAGCGTTTAACACCTCGGTTTCCATTTTGCTTTTTGCCCTTCTTTTAAAAATCGCGGCCTATTGTTATTATAAAAACAAATAAAATCGCAGGCACTCAAAAAGTCTTTTAGCCAGGTCTTTAAACTGCACGCAAGCTATTCCGGATGCGTTGAAATATTTTCTACTCCTAAATCTATGAGATTTTTATTTCGCAAGTTGCTTATTCACTTTTTACAGTCGCATCCGTCTGACAGGCAACATCAACCATGTATAAAAAGGAAAGCGGGCTTTTCTCTAGCCCGCTTCCTTTTTTCTTATGATTTCTTTTCCTCGTCGCGAATGGTAACCCGGCGGATCTTTCCGCTGATGGTTTTGGGAAGTTCGTCCACAAACTCTACCACACGGGGATATTTATAGGGCGCAGTTTGACGTTTTACATAGGTCTGAACATCCTTCTTCAGTTCCTCAGAGGGCTCATAGCCCTTTGCCAGCACAATGGTAGCCTTTACCACCTGCCCGCGGATAGGATCCGGCGTTCCGGTAATGGCACATTCCAGCACGTAAGGCAGTTCCATGACTACACTCTCGATTTCAAACGGCCCGATCCGGTAGCCGGAGGATTTGATAATATCATCGGTACGACCTACATACCAGAAATAGCCGTCCTCATCCCGCCAGGCGGTGTCACCGGTATGATAGATATTGTTGTCCCACACGGTTTTGGTCAGTTCTGGGTTTTCATAGTAGCCGTCAAACATTCCGCAGGGTTTTCCATCCTCTGTCCGCAGTACGATCTCTCCTACAGTACCAGGTTCCACAGTGTTTCCCTCATCGTCAATCAAATCCACATGGTACGCTGGAGAGGGCTTGCCCATAGAACCGGGTTTCGGTTCAGTTCCCACCGGATTGAACAGAGTCAGGGTGGTTTCCGTTTGGCCAAAGCCTTCCATGAGCTTTAAGCCAGTGGCCTTATAAAACTGGTTGAATACTTCTGGATTCAGAGGCTCGCCGGCGATGGTCGCGTGAGTGATGGAGGACAAGTCATATTTGTTCAAATCCTCCTTGATGAAAAAGCGATACATAGTAGGCGGCGCGCAGAAAGTGGTGATGTGGTATTTCGCGAACAGAGGCAGTAACTCGGAGGGAGTGAATTTGTCAAAATCGCAGACAAAAATTCCCGCTTCCATAAACCACTGTCCGTACAGCTTACCCCACATGGCCTTCATCCAGCCAGTATCGGATAAGGTCAAATGCAATCCGTCTGGGACCACATTTTGCCAATATTTCGCGGTCATAATATGAGCGATGGGATAGGTGTAGTCATGCCAAACCATTTTAGGCATACCGGTAGTGCCTGAGGTAAAGTACAGCAACATGGGATCTGTTGCCGCTGTTTCCACCCGCTCAAAGGCATCCGGCTGAAGTTCCAGTTCCTTGGAAAAGTCCACCCAACCCTCATGGGCGCCGTGTACGCCGATTTTCACCTGAACCGTGGGAGATTCCGGGAACGACGCGTCTGCATGATCCATGACCTCGCCGTCAGTGGTGCAGATGATTCCTTTCACGTGGGCCGCGTTAAATCGATATACCAGGTCCTTTTTCGTCAGCAGATTGGTTGCCGGAATTCCTACCGCCCCAACCTTATGAAGTCCCAGAAGGGCAAACCAGAACTCATAATGACGCTTCAGAATCAACACCACCGTGTCTCCTCTTCCGATTCCCAATTTTGTAAATAAATTCGCCGCCCGATTGGAGTACTTTTCCATATCGGCAAAAGTGAAAGTATGCTCTTCCCCTTTGTCATTGCACCAAAGCATGGCCCGTCGCTCAGGTTCAGCCTGAGCGATCACATCGATCACGTCGTAAGCGAAATTAAAATTATCCTGATAAACCGGCTTGAAATCAACCAGCTTACCGTCATAAAAGGTTTCCCGACAAAATTTCTGATGAATATTAAGCATTCTGATGGTCCTCCGCTTCTTCCTCAACTCGGCGCATAACAATCGCTAAAAAGGTGCAAGGCTCGCCGCCGGTGGCGATCATGCCGTGACCCCGGCCAGAATCATAATAAATGGCGTCGCCCGGCTTCAGAATCTCCACATGGTCCTCCATTCTGGTTTTCAATTGGCCGGAAATGATAAAATCAAACTCCTGGCCGGAATGGGTGGACAGCGGAATCGGCTGATCCTGTTCTTCCTCAAAATAAGGAGCGGTTACCAGGAAGGTTTCGGCGATCTTATTTTTAAAACGATAGTTCAAATGCTCATACTTAAATCCAGCCCGGCGCTTGATATCTAATCCCTCGCCCTTTCTGACGATAGAGTAAAAGGACAGTCTGGGGTTTTCCCCGGTGAGCAGTTCTACGATATCCACATCCAGCTTATCGGCACATTTATACAGAAAGGTAAAGCCAAAATCCTGCTCGCCATTCTCATGCTTCAGGTAATCCTCTAGCTCGACGCCGGCAGCTTTCGCCATTTCCTCCGGAGTGATATCCATCATTTCCCGCAGGCCTTTGATTCTCTCAGCGATTTCTATAATTCGGGTTTCCATTTTTTTGCCTCCTGCCTTTATAGTATATTCATAGTGAACGCCGCTTTGAAGCTGAGCTCAGACTCTAACAGCTTCATTCCCCGTTTCTTTTCAAAGCCGTCACCTTCATCCAGAGCCGTACCGCAGCCCGTCCAGGGCTCCAGCGCTACAAAAGGAGCGTCATTCTTGGCGGACCAAATTCCCAGAAAACGAAAATCCCCATATTCCAGTTCCACGCCCCGGCCGGTAAGAATGCTGTAAAGCTTTACCCGCTGGGAATTTGTGTTTTCGCAAACCAACGCGTCGTCATAAAACAGATCATGCGTCAGCTTCAACTTTTTCTCGTGATCCAGAATTCGTTTTGTCTGAGAAAAATCCAAAAGTTTCGAGCCCGGGACAAATCTCGGACAGTCGATCACTTCTTCTTTCTCGAATTCTACTACCCAGTTTTCAAACCGGTCGTCCTCGCTCACCGGAACCCGAAACGCGGGATGACCTCCCACCACAAATGGCATAGGCCGATCTGACAAGTTGGTCACCAAAAACTCTACGGTCAGCTTGGTGTCTTCCAAGCGGTAAGTCACCCGAAAATCAAAATCAAAGGGGTATTGGCGCTTCGTATCCTCGTCCGCTTTTAGGGAAAACACCGCCATCTCATTCCTGGTAATCACCGGAGTAAATTCCCTGTGCCTGGCAAAACCATGCTGGGCCATAGAATAAGTTTTGCCATCTATTAGGGTCTTCTGGTCCCGTAAAGCACCCACAATAGGAAACAAAACAGGTGCCTGTCCTTTCCAATAAGCAGCGTTTCCCTGCCAGAGATACTCGGTATTTACCACATCCTGGTACGAAACCAGCTGAGCGCCCAGTGTGTCAATTTCAGCCACCGCACCCTTACTGATTAATGTTACCCGCATATCGACCCCTCCCGGATCTCAAATTGGACCTTATCAGCCCCTAAAAAAATATTATAGCATAAAAGCATGGCAAAAAAAAGAATTTCTCTTTTGATTCTCTTACTTTTCTAGGAAATAGAAATATAAACAACGAAATACTGTGGATAATGATTGTTTTTACCCTTCCAAACGGCAATTCTTATTCTTCTATCCTATGTTATTTTTACTAGACAAAATCGCGGGAGCAGCGCAAGTCTTTAAAGTCTCTGTACTCCACGTTTTTCAAAAGAGGATAATTTATTCTTTTAAAAAATTCACAAATCATAAAATCACCTCCCACCGTTTTTGCCACACAACTCGCCAAGGCGCACAAGAGAAAAGGCTTGCCGTCCTATAGGCGGCAAGCCTTTCACGCGTTTTTCATTTATCTGGTTCCCCTAATCTGTGAAAGCCTTACTCTAAGCACTTTCACAATATAAGGATTCTTTTTCACATAGAATACGATCACAGCGCCAAACAGCACCATTGTTCCAAACAGGACACCTAACACGATAGAGGTCGTCGTATTCGAGGAGGCACCTTCATCGATTTCAGTGATTGCTGCGGCCTGCACCGTCATATCGGTATTTCTGGCATAAGTGGGGCCGAGATCCAAAGAATTGATCACGGCGTCGATAGCGATTCGGACCGTCAAATCGGCAACTCCGGTAACCCGCAGGCCATTTTCTTCCTCGAAGTCCTTCACCGCTTGTTCTGTCGCCTCATCAAAGGTTCCGCTCGCATCACCTTTGTAAAGATCCAGCTTGGCAAGCTTCATCTGTAAAGCCTTGACATCATCGCCTACATAGCCGAGCTTCAGGTTATCGGCCTCGGGAGAGCGGAGGGCCGTGTCGGAATAAAGGCCATCTTTCATGGTCTTGTCCACAATTCCGGTAGCCTCCAGGCTATTGGTCGTCTGATAATCTTTTACCGCAGCCTCTGTAGCATCGTCAAAGGTTCCGGAAGCGTCGCCAATCATATAGCGCAGCAGGATCAGTCTCTTCTGCAGTTCCGTAACTTCCTCGCCGGAATCACCTTTTTTAATGACCGCCGCGTCGGGATTAGAAGGAGCGTCAGAAGCTTCCAGTTTGCTTCTGGTCGTATTATCATAAATACCGGTAGATTCCAAACCCACTACGGTCTGGAACTTGGCTACCGCCGCTTTTGTTTGATCGCCATAAAATCCGGTGGTTTCACCGGTCATATACTGAAGCTGAATCAATCGCTGCTGAATGGTATGAACCTCTTCTGCGAACTCTCCGCCCTCATAAACAGCGGGCAGATTACTGGGGGCACTGTCGGAATACAGCAAAGCTTCTGTATCAGGATCGAGAATACCAGTGGCCTCATAACCAGCCTTCGTCTGGAAAGCCTTCAGGCATTCCGCGGTATATTCCCCGAAATACTCTGTGGAGGCATCATTGAAATAACCCAACTCAGCCAGACGCTGTTGAAGCTTAGAAACATCCGCGCCGGAAGATCCCATTTGGAGATAAACGGGTTCGGCGGGAGTATCATCCACATAATCGGTGCTGACATTAGCAGAATTATCGACGGAGGTTCCAGCGCTGACAGAAGGATCTGTGGTCACAGTGTTGTCACCGTAGTCCACGCCGTAAACATAGAACCAGTTTGTCCAGCTCATGCTGGCAACCGACTGATAACAAACACCATAGCCATAGTTTCTGGCGTCAACACACATGCCGCCGCCCACATATACACCTACATGGCCGGGCATATATAATCCTAAGCCGGGAATCTCAGGCAAAGTAGCGATGCTGCCGGTCAAAGGAGACATCGCCATCATATCAGAGCGGATGCCGCCAACTCCATAATAGGAATAAATCAACCCGGAGCAGTCCACCGCACCCGGGGAAGCGCTGCCATAAGAATAGGCCCAGCCTTCATTGTATGCGGTCATCGCGTGAGCAGCCAATCCCGCCCCGGTAGGTCCATCAGCCTTCGCCGTCTGGCTTGTCCCGAATACTCCTGCAGGCACCATCACCGCCAAAGATAACACTACTGCAGCAAATCTCTTCATTCTGCTCTTTACTCGGCCCATTCCAAATTGCCTCCTTAACTTCATCAATCCATATCCACACATGAAAACATGTAAAATTCATAGGAAAATAAAAATTACAATCTGTAACAAATTGGTTACAGTTTATCACAAAATCGTAATAATTACAACCTTTCCGGGCCGGAAAGAAAAAAATTATGATTGTGCATAATTTTTAATTAAATTTTTAAGCACATTTAATAATTCAATTTTCCGTCAAAAAATTAAGTCGTTTTTTGGATTCAACATTTTTGACCAGATCGTTACCGTTTCAAAAGTTGGACGTCTTTTCCAATCGCTGGACAAAAAACGCCGCGGAAAACCAAGATGCCTTCAGCGCCGAGAACGGTCATTCCATCGTTCCAGCCTTTGAAACATCTTTTTCCACGGCGATCTGCTTCGTATCTTCTTAGCCGATCACACCTTTTTTCAGGGTGATATTGGCGTACCGAGCGGTTTCACCAGTAGCCACTACACAATAAGCCGTATCTGTATGGTCATAAAAATCAAAGCGCTCCAAGTATTCAATCTTATCTTCGCTGACGCCATGTTTTGACAGAATTTTTTTGTACTCTTCCACCACTTCAGGAATATAGTCGTCTCCTGGTACCACCTCCATCAGCTTAATCGGCTGCGGCACAAAGGTATCGATAGGAAATAGCTCCAGCACCGCATCCAACAGCGCTGGAATCGGAATTCCATCCGCTCGTACCACAAATGTGGCTTTGCTGGATTCCGCGGGGAAATTGGCATCGCCAAAAGCGATAACATCCCCATGTCCCATTTCCGCTAAAATCTTCAGCAGTTCCGGAGAAATCAGTGGGGAAATTTTTTTCAGCATTTTATTCTCTCCTTCTCGCGATCTAATAATATTCTATAATATTCTAATATCCAATCAAAATTTCCGTTTTATAGGTATGTCCTATGCGCGCTTACCAAGACCCCAAATCCCAGCTATTGTCGCCCTCTGGGCTGGTAGATCCTCTCACGATCAACTCGGTATCCAGCAGCAGCGTTTCCCCGTCGCCGGTCACATGTCCCTCGATCCGCCGAAGAAGCCTTTTCGCAGCTGCCACCCCCATATCATAGTTGGGAACTCGCACCGTAGTCAGCGGCGGGCTTACTAAGGTACTCGGGAAAATATTATCAAACCCTGCCACAGCGATCTCGCCGGGAATGGCTTTTCCCGCTTCCTGAATCGCCCGAATCGCGCCGATAGCCATCTGATCATTGGCGGCGAACACTGCGGAAATTTTTTCTCCGGTTTGGAATAGCTGGCGCATTGCCCGATAGCCGGAAAGAGGCAGAAAATCCCCCTTAACCACTAATTTTTCGTTAAATGGAATACCGTGCGCTTTTAGGGCGTCCTGATAGCCCAGAAAACGCATCTGGCTCACCGACACATAATCGGGCCCCAAAATGTGGGCGATTTCCCGTCTGCCGCAGCTAATCAAATGCTCTACCGCTTTTCTGGCGGAAAGCCGGTTATCCACCATGACAGTATCCAC
>CAUFXR010000072.1 GCA_959596515.1 uncultured Oscillospiraceae bacterium | reverse complement strand
CAGCAGGTAAGAATGCAAAAAAGATTGCGGAGCAGTATACCTAAGACCAACTCAAAGAAGATCAAGATGAAGACTAGATGACAATTAAAGAATACATAGGCTCGTTTATGGGTAGCAAATAACAGTTTTTTCGCAGATGGCAGACCCGTACCAGGCTGGTTTCTTAGGATTTTGCCTGCATCTGAAGAACTACCAGCTTTGTTGGTGGGTTTCTATTATTAACAAAGAGGAATCAACATGATCAATAAAAGCAGGGCGCTATATATCTTCAAATACCTGTGGGATCACACGGATGAGGAGCATCCTGCCACTACGGCGGATATCATCCAATACCTTGCCTCCATCGGGATTTCCACCACGCGGAAAACTGTGGCGGAGGACGCTGCCGAGCTGCAGAACAGTGGCTTTGATGTGATATGCAACCGTAGCCGGCAGAACGAATTCTTCATCGGCTCCCGCCATATGGAGCTTGCCGAATTAAAAATGCTGGTGGACGCAGTGCAGGCCGCCAAATTCATCTCCCCGAAAAAGAGCAAGGAATTGATCGGCAAGGTGACGGAGCTTGCAAGCCCCTATCAAAGCGATACGCTCAAACGCAGTCTCTTTGTGGACGACAAGGTCAAAACCAGCAACGAGTCCGTCTATTATGCTGTGGACACGCTCCACGAAGCGATCCAGAAGCAAAAAACGGTAGCCTTCCGGTACATCGAATATACGCCGCAGAAGAAAAGGGCGTATAAGCATGGCGGACAGGTATATCTCCTCTCCCCCTACGATATGGTGTGGAACAGCGACGCCTACTATGTGTTCGGCTTTTCCGAAAGCCACGGCAAGGTAGTCAAATTCCGCGTGGATCGGATGCACCGCCCCGCACTGTCGGAGCAGCCTTACCGCCCGAAACCGGAAGGATATAACATCTCCGAGTACTGCCGTCAGGTATTTTCCATGTATGACGGCTCAGCCTGTACGGTGGAGCTGAAATGTGAAAACAGCCTGATGGATGACATCGTCGACCGCTTCGGCGAGCAGGTACGGACAAAGCGGTATGACGCCGGTCATTTTGTCGCCGAAGCAGAGGTGTCTGTCAGCCCCACCTTTTACGCATGGGTATTCACCTACAGCGGGCAGATCGAAATCCTTTCGCCGGAACCGGCAAGGCGGGAGTACGCACAGCGGCTGCAGACTACCTTGAAACAGATGAAATAACAGAAGCAAAAATCGGGATGGGTTCTGAAACGCCCATCCCGATTTGACTTTTCCAAAATCTATTGAAGCGGATGGGACAAACCGGTATAATATACCTATCCCGAACGCTTCGTTCGGATATGAGAAAAGGAGGTGCCGCCATGCGCTGCAAGAGCGAAGAAACAATGGAGCAGATCAAAAACGCTGTGGAGGAATTTTATTTTTCCCATTACCGATCCCCTTCTATCGGCGAGCTTGCCGCAGAGGTAGGCTACGCGAAAAGCACCGTACACAGCTACCTTTGGGAGATGGATAGGCGCGGGCTGCTCTCCTACAACGGCAAGACTGCTGAAACCGCCGTGACGCGGAAAGCGAATGCGGAGGTTGTCCTCACCCCGGTGTTGGGCGGCATCTCCTGCGGACAGCCGGAATACGCGGAAGAAGACTTTGAAGCGTATGTGGCACTGCCCACGGCGCTGTTCGGCAGCGGAGAATTCTTTCTGCTGCGCGCCAGAGGATATTCCATGGTGGAGGCCGGTATTGAGCCGGGCGACCTTGTAGTGATAAAAAAGCAGAACACCGCTGACGAGGGTGACATTATCGTCGCACTGGTGGATAACGAAACCACCCTCAAGCGCTTTTACATAGACCACGAAAAGGGCTGCATCCGGCTCCATCCGGAAAACAGTACCATGGAGGATATCTATACCGACCGCTGCTATGTCCAGGGCGTGGCGCAGCAGGTGATCAAGCAGCTTACATAGCAAAAAGGAGGGAAACTGATTGATCAACTTTATTTCACAGGCAGAAATCGAAGAACTGTGCGAAGCGATGCTTCGTCAACACCTCGGTCAAGAGGAACCGATCCCGCAAAGCGTGGATATTGATGGCTTCGTGCAGAATTATTTGAAATGCCGCATATTATACGAAACCTTTGCCGAGGCTGATCCCAATAAAATAGGATTTACGGGTGACGGACGGGCGCCTTTAAAGATAAAGCGGGACGGACAGGCTCTCTCCGTGGTATTCCCATTCAAAACCATTGTGCTTGACCGGTATCTGCTCCGTCCGGAAGAACACACGCACCGGCGGTTCACACTTGGCCACGAAGCCGGACATCTGATATCCATGCGTATTAATCCGGAGAGTGCCGCCTGTTTTCACCGCACCCACGACAGGGAACGGACATACTCGCTGCAGGAAATGCAGGAGATATACAGCATCAGCGAATGGCAGGCAAATACCTTTTCCGCCTCCCTGCTGATGCCGAGGCCGGTCATGTACGAAACACTGAAAAGGTTCAACGGCGGAAAACGGCTGCCGGTTTATGGGGAAACCGTCTTCCATCCAAGAGAGAAAGTCATCCTGCAAAAGATGGCGGATGCTTTGGAGATGTCTTACACAGCCCTCGTTATCCGGCTGCGTGGACTCGGACTGCTGAATCATCATGACATTTCCGAATATATCGAAAAGGAACTCCAGTTGGGAGGTAACACCTCATGAAACCTAATGCTTACCGAGCCAACGAGGAAATACGCATGAAAGCGGAATTGTCCCGCAAGGAAGCGGAGAGCCTGATCGAACGGGATCTGAAATGTCCCGAATGCGGATATAAGGCAGGCACGGTTTTTTCCGACTGCACAGGGCATCTGACTATCCGATGCCGGAAATGCAAAACGGTATCCGTGCTGAATCTTGCCTATTTCCGCAGGCACCGCCGCAGAAAGTATAAAACAACAATAAAATAAAAACCATAAAACTCTATTCGAGCAAGCGGAGAAGATCGGAAACGGTCAGGCTGCCAGGCGCCGTGCGAGTCAGAATGATACGGGCATATTGTATCAATCTGATTTCCACGGCGCTTTTTTGTTTGCTCGGATACTCGCACGGTAAAACGGAGTCCTTCCCCGGCTTGTTCGGGAAAGGACTTTGTTTTGAAAAACACATATTTAATCAACAAACCGCAAAAGGACGGCAAGGCGGCACTCTGCGCAGTCACTGCAGCGGAATGGCTTGCCGCTGTAAACGCCAACCGCTATCTTCCCACCGAGCATCGCCGGTATTTTATTGCCGACTGCATTGAGGACGGCAAAGAGATTGACCGGATGATCATAGAGGTATCTTACGCCAAGTACAAAAAATGGAACAGCCGGCATACCATAACGGAGCGCAGCCGTAAGGCAGGAAAGGAATATCGGTTTTTATCACTGGACGCCGTTTTGAACGAAACCGATGACATTACACTTTTGGAGTGTCTGCGCAGTGCGGAAGATATGGAAGCCGCCGTAATCAGTGAAATGATCATGGATGAGCTGGAAAAGCAGCTTTTTGCATGGAAACCATGGGCTGTGGATCTGCTTGCGTATTATCTCGCCGGAAAAAAGAAATCCTGCACGGCGGCTAAGCATGACGATGTAATTCTTCTTTTTTCATACAGGCAAAGAAAGACTCTGCTACTGCATTATCGTGTGGAGAACCAGGTGCTGAAAAAGATTGTTTTACTTTGTTTTTCCGAAGATTTTGACGGAACTCATAAGAGACATATTGTGAGCCTTGATCAGAATGAAAAATCAAATTTTGCGGACGATCTCGTTCTTGAAAAGCCCGTTTAAAGGCTTCTTTTGACTGGGTTGTATTGTTAGAGGTTGAAACTTCGTAAGATATGACTTTTCGGGAGAACAAATCGATAATAACGCAAATATAATAAAATGTCTTATTTACCATCACATATGTTGTGTCACTGACCCACACAATATTTGGAGCTTCTGTTGTAAAGTTTCGTTTTAATCTATCTTTTCGAAACTGCCGATGATAAATGTTATTATCATATCGGGAGGGTTTCTGTACTTGACAGCAAAGATTCATTTCCTTCATTAATTCTCGTATCTTTTCAATAGCGACAGTGTATCCTATTTCTTTTAATTTGATGCGAATTTTGGGCGCTCCAAATCTCTGCTTGCTTTCTTCAAATATTTTTTGAATAAGTGGACGAAGCTCATTATCTCGCAATTCATAACTGGTCGGAATATCTTTATGACGAATTCGATGATAAAGTGTTGTATGATTTACATCAAGTGCTTTAAGTAAGATGAGAAAAGTAGGATTAGAAAAGTAAGATGAAAAAGGTAAGATGAGAAAAAGTAAGATGAGGAGAGAAGCCGAAAAATGGAAAGCCAGATCTTTTTCTAAGTTCACAGCCTGGGGACAGGGCGGATGGTCTGGCGGATTCCGAATCAATGAGGGAACCAGTGAAACCGGAGCCCTAAGCGGTTTGACGGGAGCGCTTTTTATCCCCAGCGGCGACCGCCGAAGACGCCTCCGGGCTTAAAAGTTTGAAAATCAGGCACTAATGAGTTTTGGAAATTTTTGAAAACCAGACGCTAATGTACTTTTGAAATCTCCGGGAACCAGGTGCCAAGGAACTAAAAAACCTGTAAAATGGTCACCGACAGCTTTAGAAAATCTTTATAAAAAAAATTAAGGGAAATTATAAAAATCTACATTAAAAATTATTGACATATTCCCATAACTGCGATATACTTTGGCCAAAGAGGAGGTGCTTACCTTGGCAAGACCACCCAAATGTCGCTGTATTTGTTCTGTGCCGAAAACCACGTGTTTTGTGCCGCACGGAAATTCTGGTGTAGAAACAGTGAATATTGGCTATGATGAATACGAGGTGATTCGTCTGCTGGATTATGAGCTAATGTCTCAAAAGCAGTGCGCGGAAAAAATGAGTATTTCCAGGTCCACTGTGGCGAGGATGTATGAACACGCCCGGCAGCAGATCGCCGACGCCTTGGTGAATGGAAAAAGGATCACCATTTCCGGCGGAGACATCCAGGTCTGCGTGGCGATGAAACCGGAATGCAGAAATGTAAAGAACTGCTGCCACCGGCTGAAAAGCGCCGGCGGAGAGTAAGCGAGAAGGACGTTCTCTGCTGTTCGGCCCGGAGCGGTCTGCTGTTTAAGCAACCATAGGGAGAAGGCGGACCGGTGTGAGTCGGTGCGTTTTTTTCCGGCCGCGGGAAGGCTGGGGAAAAGGCGGACAGCCTTTTCGAAGGCGTTTGGCCAAATTTCCTGACGGCGCGGGAACGTAAACAAGAGGAAGGGTAAGCGCATCTGTTCAGAATAAAAAGTACTATGCGAAAAAGGTTAAAATGGAGTTGGTATCAGTGAAAGTATTGGTGATTGGCGGCGTGGCCGCGGGAACTAAAGCCGCGGCAAAGCTAAAGCGGGAAGACAGAGGCCTGGAAGTGACCCTGATCACAAAGGATCAGGATATTTCTTACGCGGGATGCGGGCTGCCCTATTACGTAGGCGGGATGATTGAAAGCAGAGACGAGCTGATCGTCAATACCCCTGAGAAATACGCTGGGCTTACCGGGGTACAGGTGCTTACTGGCCGGGAGGCCGTGGATCTGGACAGCGACAAGAAGCTGGTAACAGCCAAAAACCTGATCACCGGAGAAACGGAGGATTATTCCTATGACCGGTTGATAATCGCTACTGGAGCGTCCTCCGCGGTGCCTCCTATCGAGGGTGTAGGCCTGAAGGGCGTGTTCAAAATGAGAACACCTGACGACGCCATCCGGATTCGGGACTATGTGGAAGCGGAGAAAGTGAAAAAAGCCGTAGTGGTCGGCGGCGGATTTATTGGCCTGGAGGTAGCGGAGAATTTGCTGGCTCAGGGCGTCGAGGTAACCGTGATGGATTTCGCTTCTCAGATTATGCCTAATGTGTTGGATCCGGAAATGGCGGATTACGCTCAGCGGCATTTGCGGAAGCAGGGCGTTCGTGTTTTGACTAGCACCAAAGCGGAAAAGCTGGTGGGAGACGCCAAGGTGACAGCGGTGAAAACCGCGTCCGCTACGCTGCCCGCGGAGTTGGTAGTGCTGTCGGCGGGAATTCGTCCCAATACAGCGTTTTTGGCTTCCAGCGGCATCGAAATGGAGAAAGGCGCCATTGTGGTAGATTCCCAGCTGAAAACCAATCTCCCTGACGTGTATGCCGCCGGTGACTGTGCTCTGGTGACCAACCGGATCACCGGTAGCCGTCAGTGGTCTCCCATGGGTTCTTCCGCGAATCTGGAGGGGCGCACCCTGGCACAGGTGCTGGCAGGCAAGAAGAAAACCTATCCTGGCGTTTTGGGTACCGGCGTAGTCAAACTGCCAGGCCTGAACTGCGGCCGTACCGGTTTGACGGAGGCCCAGGCCAAGGACGCTGGCTATGACGTGATGACAACTTTGGCAATTACAGACGATAAAGCCCATTATTATCCGGACGCGGCGTTTTTCGCGACCAAGCTGATCGCTGACCGCGGGACCCATAAGCTGCTGGGTATGCAGGTGTTCGGCCCGGGCGCAGTGGATAAGATGGTGGATATCGCCGTCATGGCTATCAACATGGGGGCTGTCCTGGAAGACTTCGAAAACGCCGACTTCGCTTATGCCCCGCCGTTTTCTACCGCGATTCACCCATTTGTTCAGGCGGTTTATATCTTGTTAAATAAAATCAACGGCGATCTGGTAAGCATGACCCCCGCTGAATACGCCGCGGGAGCCGCCGACGATTACCGAGTCATCGACGTGGCGCCGGCGCCGTCTATCCGGGGAGCTACCTTTGTGGATTTGGCCTCGGTTAACGGTGAGATCCCGGGCATCGGCAAGGATGAAAAGCTTCTGCTGGTGTGCGTCCGGGGTAAACGTGGATATTTCCTCCAGAACCGGATGAAATATTACGGCTACAAGAATACCGTGGTGCTGGAAGGCGCTACTTCCTTTAACGACGTAAAGGTGAAAAACGCTCAGGCGGCGGTGCCTCCTGAGGAGGTGACCCGGGTGAAGGGACTTGGGTTCCTGCATGATAAACGGACCCCGGATCGGTTCAACGCCAGAGTTATCACCCGCAACGGAAAAATTACCGCCGAGGAAAGCCGGGCCATTGCCCAGGCGGCGGAGCTGTACGGCAGCGGCGAAATCGCCATGACCTCCCGGCTGACGGTGGAGATTCAGGGCGTGCCCTTTGACAATATCGAGCCTCTTCGAGAATTTTTGGCCCAGACTGGTCTGGAAACCGGCGGTACTGGTTCCAAGGTCCGGCCGGTGGTATCCTGTAAGGGAACAACCTGCCAGTATGGTCTGATCGATACTTTCACCCTGTCTGAGGAGATCCACGAAAGATTTTATCACGGCTACCATGATGTGAAGTTGCCTCATAAGTTTAAAATCGCCGTGGGCGGATGTCCCAATAACTGCGTTAAGCCGGATCTGAACGACTTAGGTATTATCGGCCAGCGGATTCCGCAGGTGGATCTGGAAAAATGCCGCGGATGTAAAGTGTGCCAGGTAGAAAATGCCTGTCCCATTAAGGTGGCGAAAGTTCAAGACGGTAAAGTGGTCATCGTCGACAGCGCCTGCAACCACTGTGGCCGGTGCGTAGGCAAATGTCCCTTTAAGGCGGTGGAAGACCATCAGGATGGCTATCGGATCTATATCGGAGGCCGTTGGGGCAAAAAGGTAGCTCAGGGAAAATATTTGGATAAGGTGTTCACCACCAAGGAAGAAGTTTTGAATGTGGTGGAGAAGGCGATCCTCCTGTTCCGTGAGCAGGGAAACACTGGCGAGCGGTTCGCGGATACGGTTGCCAGGCTGGGCTTTGAGAACGTCCAGGAACAGCTGCTTTCTGATCAGCTTTTGGAGAGAAAGCAGGAGAATCTTGCCGCGCAGAAGCATATGAAAGGCGGAGCGACTTGCTAAAGAAACTGACAGCGCTTCTGCTCGCTCTGGTCACGGCGGCCTCTCTGGCCGCCTGCCAAAACGAACAGGGACTCAATGGAACAAACGACGATGCTCAAACGAATTCTTCTCAGGAAGAATCCAACATTGAAACCGATTCTGAAACAACAAGTGCCGTGTCAGAGGGAGTGTATTACTCCTTTCAAGATGCTTCTGGCGCCCAGATTACCTTACAGGAAAAGCCTGAAAAGGTCGCGGTGCTGTTTTCCTCTTTTGCCGACGTATGGGAGACCGCCGGCGGCCAGGTAGATATCACCGTAGGTGAGAGTGTGGAGCGGGGCTTTGCCCCGGAGGATGTCCTTCTGGTGGATGACGGAGCGGGAAAAACCATCAACCAGGAATTGCTCCTTTCCTATGAACCGGATTTTGTCATCTGCTCGGCTGATTTGGAAGAGCAGATAAAGACGGCGGAATTTCTGCGGAAGCAGGGAGTACCGGCCGCGGTGTTCCACGTGGAGGAATTCCAGGACTATCTGGATATGCTGAAGATCTGCACAGATATTACCGGGGACCAGCAGGCCTACGAGACCTACGGCGTGCAGGTGCAGGATGAGATCGCTTCTGTAATGGCGTCGGTGCCGAAAGCTGGGGATGAGGACCAAAAGCGGATTTTGTTTATCCGGGCGGGCTCGAAATACAGCGCAACCAAAGCGAAAACCGCGGAAAACAATTTTGTGTGCGTGATGCTGAAGGAACTGGGAACCTACAATATCGCGGAAAACGCCCCGGTTCTTCTGGATGGCTTAAGTCAGGAGGAGATCCTGACGGAAAACCCGGATTTCATTTTTATTTCCACCATGGGCGATGAGGAGGCCGCTAAGGCCTACATGAACAGTGTCCTTCAGGAGGAGGCCTGGCAGCATCTGGATGCTATTAAGGAAGGGCGGTACGCTTATCTTCCCAAGGATCTGTTTCAGTTTAAGCCCAATAAGAGGTGGGGCGAGGCTTACCAGTATTTAGCGGACTTACTATATCCAAAGGAGAGCTGACGGCATATGGGAAAAGCGGCGGAACCAAAAGAGCACCGGTATTTTTGCAGGACCAAGGCCGGGTGGCTGACGCTTTGTCTGCTGCTTTTGTGCGCTGTTTTGCTGTCTCTGCGATTGGGAAGTTCCGGTATGGATTGGCAGACTTTCTTCGGCGGGTTGCTCCGCCAAGAGGGCTATGAAGCTCAATCCGTGATCCTGTATTCCCTGCGGCTTCCCAGACTGCTGCAAGGGATACTGGCTGGCGTGGGACTTTCTGTTTCCGGCGTGCTGCTGCAAAGCGTCACCGGAAACGACCTGGCCAGCCCCAATATTATCGGCGTCAACGCGGGCGCCGGGTTTGTGGTGATTTTAATTCTGAGCTATTTCCCCACCGCGGTCATCGGTTTGCCACTGGCGGCGTTTTTGGGCGCCTTTCTTACGACTTTAGCTATCATGGCCATCGCTAACCGGGTGGATTCATCCAAAGCCACCGTGATTTTGGCGGGAATCGCCGTTCAGGCGGTGCTCAGCGCGGGGATCTCCTTTTTCTCCCTGCTAGACACCGATGTGCTGGTATCCTACAACTATTTCTCCGTAGGCGGCTTATCTAATTCCAACATCGACCTGCTTTGGCTCCCAGGATTGATCATTCTGTTAGGGCTTGCGGTGTCATTGGCTTTTTCCGGCAAGATTCAGCTTTTATGCCTGGGCGATAGCATGGCGCTTTCACTGGGAGTACGGGTCAAGCGGGTGCGGATGCTCTGCCTGGTGTGCGCCAGCGCGTCCGCTGCCGCGGTAGTCAGCTTCGCGGGCTTGCTGGGATTTGTGGGCCTGATGGTGCCGCATATTTCCCGTAAGTTGGTGGGACCCCAGACCGGCCCTCTGCTGGCGGTTTCCGCGGCGGTGGGCAGCATTTTGGTGCTGACGGCGGATCTGGTGGGGCGGATAGCTTTCGCCCCCTCGGAGGTGCCGGTGGGCATTGTGATGTCTCTGATCGGCGCTCCCTTTTTCTTCATTCTGCTGATGCGAAGGAGGTCCGCACGGTCATGCTGAGCTTTCATCAGGTCTGCGCCTCCTATGGAAAAAATCAGGTGCTGGATCATATCGATTTTACTTTGGTGCCCCATAAACTTACCGCTGTAGTGGGCAGAAACGGAAGCGGGAAATCTACATTGGTTTCCTGCGTTAATCAGGAATTACCCTATAAAGGGGAAATCACCTTTTCCGACCGGAACCTGGCGGTGATGACTCTGCGGGAGCGGGCACAATTGATTTCCATTCTCCCCCAGACGCTCCATTCGCCCGCCGTCACCGTAGAGGAACTGGCGGCTTTCGGACGAAACCCTTATTTGGATTTTGGAAAACGGATGTCCCCAAAAGATTGGCAGGTTGTAGATGACGCCATAGAGGCCATCGGAATCTCAAGCCTTCGGAATAAGCTGGTGACGGAACTTTCTGGAGGGGAACGGCAAAAGGCCTATCTGGCTATGGTGCTGGCGCAGAATACCCGGGTCATGATTTTAGACGAGCCCACCACCTATATGGATATGGAGTATGAGACCGCGTTTTTCCATTTATTGGAGACCTTAAAAACCAAACGGAAAATTACCTTTTTGGTCATCATGCATAACTTATCCCAGGCGGTGCGGTATGCCGACCGGATCGTGGTGCTGGATGGACAACGCATCCGCTATCAGGGAGACACGCAGGCGTGTGTGGATAGCGGCATACTGGAATCGGTATTCCATGTCAGGCAGCATGAGACGGAGGATAACGGCGAAAAATTTATTTTTTTCACTTGAGAGACGCAGGGGATTTTCTTAGCCCTCAGAGGAAATTTTCGGCGCCGCTAAAAAAGATTTTGAGTCTGAACGTTCTTTTTCAGATGGACGGAATATGGGTGTTCCGCTTTTGAGACACCGCGCGCCTAGACGGAAAAGATGGTATCGTCACCCTTGCTGCGCTGAAATGGTCTCTGTTGAGGAGATCTCTTATTTCACTTTATGAAAAATAATAAATAGATCGGCAAATTCTTACGGAATTTTAAAACCTGCAAGATTTCCTTGTAGGTTTTTCTTTTGTTATGTTATACTAAATGTGACGGGATATCTTTCGGGATTTTCTAATATAATGAGAGGTATGATTTTCTGCTTTCCAGTTTAGAACCGGGAAGAGAGGACGAAACTAAAAATAGGGCAAAAAGCTTTCTAAGCCGGCGGCTTTCGCCGCTTCAGGACGATTGAGCGCTGGTGGCGAGCTGTTGGACCGGAAAAAGGAGGGCTGTTTGTGAACTGGAAAAAACCTGTTTGTGTTTTTGTTTGCGTTTGTGTCTTGGCGAGCGGTTGTTCCTGCTCCTGGCAGCCCGGGGATCCCAGCGATTCTGTCAGCATAGAGCAGGCCCATTCTCCCGTCGATTCCAGCAGCGATATTTCCAATCTGGAGGAAAATTACACCCTGATCACCTGGACACCGGAGTCTCTCGCGGGGAAATACGGTTATGCGCGTCAGCTTTCCGGTTTCAATCATTTACAGGGTGATACGCTGCGAAGGTGCTACCGCCTTCTGTTGGATGCGGTTTACCGGGTTTCTAACGAGCGAAGCGTGGACGGCCATTACCGAGTGCAAAAGGTCGTGATGGAAGGAGTTGCTCTCACCAAAAGCCAGGTGATGCAGGCAGTCATCGCCCTGCGTAACGATAATCCTCAGCTATTCTGGGTGCTGAATGATTTGCGCTACGGGGTCAGCGACGGCAACACAGTGATACAGCTTTGTTCCTATTTTTCCGGAACTCAGGTGCAAAAAGCCTCTGAGAGAATGGATACCGCCCTGCGGACGGTGCTGAATAAGGCGCCAAAAGATTCCTCTGAATTTGAGAGGGAGCTTTATCTCCATGATCAGCTGATCGATCTGGTAGAATATCACGATGAGGCCGAGGATCATTCCTCGGAATATCCCATGGCATTCAGCGCGTACGGCGCTTTGGTAGATGGCATGGCGGTATGCGAGGGCTATTCCAGGGCCATGCAACTGTTATCGAATTGTTTAGGGCTGCAATGTGCTTTAGTCACCGGCGTCAGCCAGGAGATCGCCCATATGTGGAACCTAATTCAGATCGAGAATCAATGGTATCATCTGGATTTGACCTGGGATGACGCGGCATCCATGCCGATTTATCAGTATTTTAATCTTACTGACGAGCAGATCTCTGTCAATCATACCATAGATCCTTTAGTTCCCACAGATGGAGAACAGCAATGGGATCGTTCTTTATATAATTTGTATTTGCCGGAATGCGCTTCCACGGAATATAATTATTATCAGCAGAAGGCGGTGCAGATTTATAGCCTGGGTAATGAAGATGACCAGGAGGCGATGGACGCGGTATTGAACGCTGCCGCAAGAGGTGATCGGACCATTTCTTTCCAGTTTAGTCCGGATTTGGATTTTGATATCGCGGCTGCCCGGCTTTTGACGGAGGAGCCTTATAAATACGCTTACTATGTACATTGCGCCAACGCCTATTTCGGCGAAGAGGAGGCCCCGTTGCAGAATGGGGAGGCGCGCTATGTGCTGGATAAAAATCAGCGGGCAGTGACGATTGAGTTGCTGTACCGGTAACGGAGGAGACTATGGACAAAAAAAGGATCGAAGCGGCGGTAACCGAGATCTTGCTGGCGGTGGGAGAGGATCCGGAGCGAGAGGGACTAAAGGAAACCCCTAAGCGGGTGGCGAAAATGTATGAGGAGATTTTTTCCGGTCTCCATGATGACCCCACCAGGCATCTGAAAATTTTTCACGAACCTGAGCAGCACAACGAGTTGGTAATCGTGAGGGATATTCCTCTTTATTCGGTATGTGAACACCATTTGCTGCCGTTTATCGGTGTGGCGCATATCGCTTACATACCCCAAAAGGGAAACATTATCGGCCTGTCGAAATTCGCCAGGATCGTGGATTGTTTTGCCCGTCGGCCTCAGGTTCAGGAGCGGCTCACCGCCCAGATCGCCGATTTTCTTTTTGAGAATTTGGAACCCTACGGCGTGGCGGTGATCATCGAGGCTGAGCATCTGTGTATGACGATGCGTGGCGCTCGGGCGGCGGGCAGCAAAACCCAAACATCCGCTCTGCGGGGGATTATGCGTACCGACGCGAAAAGCCGCAGTGAGGTGATGACTTTGTTAACCGGCTCCGGAAGGTAACATTTTATTCTTTTGAGGATTCCCTATCTCAGCTGTAAAACCTCCCAAAAAGGAAGGCAAGACGTGCGTTTCACCCGTTCAGAGGGTGGAAGCGTGCGTTTTTTTACCGCTTTTTACCGCGGGGATTTCCCTGCTGATCTTCCGGGAACCGCAACGATCAGTTTTCGATCGGCTTTACGGAAATTTTGATCCAGCGGAAAAATAGATTGGAATAAAGGGACAGAAAAATGAAACTGTGGGATGGCAGCGTTTTCCTTGCCATATGGCGATCGCTTTATAGCGACAGCGATCCATGTAATCTATTTGTGGCGGCATCCGAATCGGCGAGTAAAATTCAAAAGACGTGTAAAAGAACCGTCGCTTTTAATGCGGAACGCGGTCGCCCGGGACAAGAAGGTAGAACTTATCCGAACTGATACCAGCAAAGAAACGGGCACTACTTGAGCTACCGCGTTTTATTCCGCTTTGATGACGGTACTGAGGAGTGACTTCGGGTAGAGCCGGAATACTTTGATAGAATTCCTGTGGGGCATGAGGGACAAGCTGATTACGGAAAGCGGGAAATTCCTGGATTTCGGCGGCGGATTTGGCGAAAATGTGCCGTAACATTTTTCTGGTTCAGGAAATTTTCAGCTTTTAGGAAAAAGAGTGAAAAAAACCTTGACAAACACAACTTCCTTTGATATACTAGTGAAGCTGTCGAAAAAAACGGCAGGGAATTAAAAGAAAACCTTGAAAAACTGTTGACAACAGTGATTCGATGTGTTAAAATTTAATTCCGCTGATTCTGATGAATCAGCCATAAAGGACCTTGAAAATTAAACAACGCGAGAAGGAAAGAGACCCGTAATTCCTTTAAGAGCGAGTTTAGCGGAAGCGGAGGGAGAAGA
>CAUFXR010000071.1 GCA_959596515.1 uncultured Oscillospiraceae bacterium | reverse complement strand
TGTATGAACTCTTTTATTTCCCTAAACTGTTGCTCTTGATAGTATAATTCACCTAAATAAGAAATGTCCTGGTCTTTTTAAAGACCAGGACATTTTTGAGTTATTCTTTGCGACAGAACTTTATTGGGGGAGCTGAATCTCAGCCCGGTTGACCACTAAATATCGACCTTCCTGTACGGTGACATAAACATCGCCGCTGAAATTGTCATTGGTAATGATACTGTCAAAACCCTCGGTGGCCAGGCTGCTGCTTCTCACCTCATAATAGCCGTCATATTCCGCGTTGTTGTGAAGCTTATATTCTCCGGCGGGAATGTCAATGCCCACCCGGTACATTCCTTCCGGAAGCACGCCGGAGGAAATGTCTACAGCAGGAGCTTCATCCAGAGGTACCATCATGCAGCGCTGAATAGTGAGATACTGTCCGTCTTCCACTGTGAGGTAACGGCGGCCGTCAAAATTATCGTTGTCGATAATGTCATCCAGATCTCCAGAGGAGGAGGAATTCACCTCGTAATAGGCGGAAAATTCAGAAGCGGGCAACAGAACATATTCTCCGGCAGGAAGATCAGTTCCGATTTTATACATACCCTCGCCGTAAGTGTCTTGAACAGCGGCGGCGTCACCGGTAGAAGAAGAGGCTGTTCCGGTGTTGGCATCTGCGCCTTCAGAAATCTGAAGAGTCGCCATGACGTCTTCTAAGAGCTGAATATCATCAGAGGAAGACAGGAGAGGACAGAAATAGTCCACCGACATGAGATCATTGCCAATGGTGTAATAGAAGCTGCTGACCTTGTAATCAACATCCGACACATAAGCGTAATAGGTGTGAAGTTTGCCGGAGATTCCGCCGATAGAAGTCGCTTCCCGGCTGATATATTGGTAATCATCATAGCCCTGGGCGTAACTTTCCAGATACTCATTATCGGTAAAATACGGAGCTTCGTCGGTAAAGCAATAAATGACGATAATTTCATCTTCTGAAGGATACAAGAAGATAGTGCCGTCGTCATCATATTCTTTATCCCAATCCGAAGGAACGGTAAACGTGGCGTTACCAATGGTAAGGGTTTGCTCCGCACTGGAAAGAACGGATGACGTGTCGTCAGGCGTCTGGGTGGAATCGCTGCTGGAAATCGTATCGGAGGGAGTGGGAGATTCCGGCGTTTTATTGTTATTTACCAGAAGCACAATTAAGATCACAATTAATGCGATAATCAAAGCGGCGATTCCCAAGACGATACCTAAAACCAGCTTGTTGGATTTTTTCGGCGGTGTGGGGCCCTGAGGATATCCGGGTTGAGGATAATAGGGTTGGTTAGGGTAAACAGGCGGAGTACCGCCGTTATTATTCTGAGGATAAGCGGGAGGAACATTTCCGGTGTAATTGGAAGCATAAGTAGAAGGCTGTCTGCCATTCGAATCATAGGGATAAGAAGGGAACGCCTCGTTGGTTTGTCCCTGAGGATTGGCAGGAGAAGCCGCGGCCGGAATATCCTGGGGATAAGACGGAGCTTCCTGCGTTCCGGCAGACTCAGAAGAAGAGTCAGTGGAAGAGAAAATGTCCTGAGGTGCCGCATTATAGGGAGAAGCGGACTGCTGAGAAACCGGGGAAGATTCCGAAGAGGAGGAAATGTCCCCTGTCACGCCGTCGGAAAAGCTGTTCCCTGAGGGAGAAGAAAAATCAGGAGCGGGCCAATTGCCCATGGGATCCTGAGAGGAGGCGGCAGCGTCCGAAGCCGGCGCAGGGTTCTCCGATTCACTGACCGGAGTGCCGCAGTTCGTACAGAATTTGGAACCAGGCACCAATTCGTTGCCGCAATGAATACATTTCATAAAATCACTCTACCTTTCTCGCGGCCTATCCGGATTTCACGCAACCTTCCTTTGCATCCTTAAGACGGCCGCAAACCTTAATCTCAGTATAATATAGAAAATATGTTTTGTAAATGGTTTCCCACATTTTGCCGATTTTTGTGATTTCAAAATTTTAATAAAATTCAATCGCGCTTTTCGTACCAGTTTATGGTATAATATTTCCGCACTGGAATCGGCGGACAAGGCCGTCAATATATGAAGTGAGCTTTCGGCCAAGCGCGAACACAAATGAATTTTCTTCTTGACCGCGACGCTCCGGGATGGGCGGCCCGCGGATATGCCTATGGCGGGACTTTTGAGATTTGAGTCGCTTTGCGCCCAAATCGGCGGAGGAACCCGCATACCGAAAACCGTCGGCAGCTGGGGCGCCATGGCCAAATGCCGCCGATGAGAGCAAAGCTGCCGAGGGATGCATGATTTTTGGAAACGTCTTGGCATGGCTAGAAAAATGGCGAGCTTTTTGGTAAGCTTTACATTGAGTGGGTTTGCTTCGGAGTTTACCGGGGTCTGCTGAATCCAATCGATAGGATTATCCGTATGAAAGCGGGAGGAAAACTATGAAATATTGTCCGAAATGCCGGCTAGTCTACCCGGACAGCCGGGAACAGTGCCGCTGCGGCAGAATTTTAAAGCAATATGAAGCCCTGCGGGGCGACACACCGGTGTGTGTGGCCCGGGCGTCTGGATTTGAAAAGGATAGAATCGTAGGCGCTTTGTCAGATGCGGGCCTTCCCTACAGTGAAACGCCTATCCGGGAAAAAGATGTGAATGAGATCGTCACTGGCCAGGGAAGCGTGGACTGGGAATTTTGCGTTCCCTATGAGTTTTTGGAGCAGACCAAAGAAGTGCTGTGCGGCATTGGCGTCAAAACGGAGGAACCTGAGGAAGAAGATTCTCAGCTGCGGAAAGAGACAGCGAAGGCAGCTTTCGGCGAGGAGAAGGAAACAAAGGAAAAGAAGTCAGGACAGTGGGAGGAAATGAGCAATAAAAAGCGCTGGTTCTGGCGGATTGTTTCTATAATCTTGTTTTTCCTGTTGGTCTGGGGCGTGGTAAGCGCTACCGACTGGATCATGGCCCTTCTGATGGGGAAAGGCTGATGTTGCGGGAAAATTGTTATCTTTATTTAAAGGACGGCAGACGGTTGGGTTATTTGATGTGTGGCGATCCTAAGGGGAAACCGGTGCTCTGTTTTCACGGATACCCCGGCAGCCGGCTGGATTTTCGCTGGCTGGATCAGGAGGCCGGGAAACGCCATTTGAAGCTGATTGCGGTGGATCGTCCAGGAATTGGGCTTTCCGATCCTCTGGCGCAAAGGTGCCTTACTGATTTTGGGAGAGATATCGAGGAACTGATGAAGCGGCTCCGGCTAAAAAGGCCTGTGGTGATGGGAGTGTCCGGCGGGGGCCCTTATGCGTTGGCTTGTTTGAGTGTTCTGGGAGAAAAGCTTCGGGCCGGCGTGGTGGTGTGCGGCTTGGGACCAATGGATGCAGAGAATAGTACCAAGGGCATGAACGCTTCCAATGCCAGCTTGTTTTACTGCGCCCGGAATTATCCCAAAACCGTCGGATTTATTTTGCGAGTCACGCAATATATGATGACGAAAAAGGTGGATATCTACTACCGTTTGATGGGAAAGGTGCTTCCTGACAGCGATCAAAAGCGTATGGGAAAGATCACTCAAGGAAACCGTCAGCGAGTTCTTGCCGCCAATCGGGAAATCTTCCGACAGGGGAGCCGGTATCTGGCTCAGGAGGCGGTGCTTTATACCAAGCCCTGGGAATTCTCGGTGAGAGAGCTGCGGTCTCCTGTCCATTTTTGGCATGGGTATTTGGATAAAAATGCCCCGATTCGCACGGCTATGCGGCTGTGCCGGCAGACACCCCAAAGCGTTCATCATTGGCTGATCGGGGAAGGACATTTTATTTTGAATCGGCATGTTGCTGAAATTTTGGACAGCATTTGCTTGATGTTTGGGATCGGGACAATTGACAGAGAAAAAAAAGTGGGGTACTATAAAAAAGATAAAGAAATACATCCAAAAAGAGAATTTGCGCAGACAAATTGGGAGGTTACTATGAGCGAATATAAGATCAATACCAAATGCGTACAAGCTGGCTATGAGCCGAAAAATGGCGAACCTCGGGTAGTTCCGATTGTTCAGAGCACTACCTTCAAGTATGACTCGGCGGATACCTTAGGCAAGCTTTTCGATCTGGAGGAATCCGGCTATTTTTATACCCGTCTCGCCAATCCCACAGTAGATACCGTTGCGAAAAAAATCGCCGCTCTGGAAGGCGGCGTAGGCGCGGTGTTGACCTCCTCTGGTCAGGCGGCCTCTATGATGTCTGTGACCAATATTTGCCACAGTGGCGACCATGTGGTGTGCGCCAGCGCGGTTTACGGCGGGACTTTTAACCTGTTCAATAAAACCCTGCGGGAGCTGGGAATCGAGTTCACTTTCCTGCCGCCGGAATCCACAGAGGAAGAGATCAACGCCGCGTTTCAGGAGAACACCCGGTGTGTGTTCATCGAGAGCCTTTCTAACCCCGCTTTGGTGGTGTCGGATATCAGCCTTTACGCGAAACTGGCTCACAGCCACGGCGTGCCGCTGATCGTGGACAATACCTTTCCCACTCCGATTAACTGCCGGCCTTTTGAATTCGGCGCCGATATCGTGGTCCATTCCACTTCGAAATATATGGATGGCCACGCGGTGGCCTTAGGCGGCGTGGTAGTGGACAGCGGAAACTTTAACTGGAAAAACGGCAAGTTCCCGGAGTTTACTGAGCCGGATGAATCTTACCACGGCGTGGTCTACGCCGATACCTTCGGCAAGGCGGCCTACATCACCAAGTGCACCACGCACATTATGCGGGATATGGGAATGATGCTCAGCCCAGAAAACGCCTTTTTGCTGAATCTGGGTTTGGAAACTCTGTTCCTTCGGGTGGAGCGCCACTGTCAAAACGCCATGGAGGTGGCCAAATTCCTGGAGGCTCAGGAGCAGGTGGAGTGGATTAACTATCCTGGCCTGCCCAGCAGCAAGTATTATCATCTGGCGCAGAAATATATGCCGAAGGGCACCTGCGGTGTGATCGCTTTTGGCGTAAAGGGTGGTAGAGATGCCGCTGCCAAGCTGATGGAGGCAATGAAATTGGCGGCTATCGTGATTCATGTGGCGGATTGCCGCACCTGTGTGCTTCATCCCGCCAGTACGACTCACCGCCAGTTAAACGAGCAGCAGCTCAAGGAGTGCGGCGTAGAACCAAACATGATCCGGATGTCGGTAGGCATTGAGGATGTTGAGGATATCATCGCCGATTTGAAGCAGGCTTTTGAAAAGCTTTCTTAACAAAAAGTTGGGGCATACCTGGTGTGTGCCCTTCTTTTGTGTGGTTTGACTTCGATTTCATCCCGGTTCGACCTGGCTAAAATCTTTTTTCAAACCTGAGGAAATGCTTGTGGGAGGTTTCCGCGGGTTTCGCGGGAAATGCCTTTTTACAAAGAGACGTGGGTATCTCCGCTTCAGAAAAGATTTCAGCGTTCTGCAGAGGGAAACGGTCTGGCCGAGTGCTTGAAAAATCCAGGAGCCTCCGCCGGTGCGTGGGAAACCCTATTTTCGATTACAGCCGGGAAAACGGGAAAACGGGGAATCGGGGGAATCAGGATTGAACGATAGGTGTAAAATAATCTGACCGTGTTCTGATATGCGGCTTTGATTGACCTTATGGTTTGTTATCATCACAAACTATTTCTGAAATCTGATTTCCGCGCCGGCCTTGGCGGGAGATCGCGCCCTACGCGGGGAAGGTGGAAAAGCCGGTGGTTTGCCGGTGGTTCTGATTTCGGAGTGATAAAGGAAAAGGGGAGGGGAGCCATGGAGGAGTCGATTCAGGAAAAGCTAAAGCATTGGCTGGAGCACGGACTGATTTTCCTGAAATGGGTGGCCTGCGCCGTATTGATCGGTTTGGTGCTGGGAGCCATCGGCACCCTGTTTCACTACTGCGTGGACGGCGCTAATCAGTACAGCGGCCAGTACCCTTACCTGATCTGGTTTTTGCCGTTGGGCGGCTTGCTGATCGTGTTCCTTTATAAAATCACGAAAATGGAACGGGATCAGGGGACAGACCTGGTGATCCGGGCGGTCCGGTCCACAGAGCCCATTTCCATCAAGACAGCGCCGCTGATTTTTGTCAGTACCGTTCTTACCCACCTGCTGGGAGGTTCCGCCGGCAGAGAAGGAGCCGCTCTCCAGCTGGGAGGCAGCGTGGCGGCTCAAATCGGGCGGTGGTTTCGGTTTGACGAAAAGGATGAGCGGATCATGGTTATGTGCGGTATGAGCGCCGCCTTTTCCGCTTTGTTCGGCGCTCCGCTGACGGCGGCGGTATTTTCTCTGGAAGTGATCAGCGTAGGCGTTATGTATTATTCCGCCCTGGTGCCCTGTGTGCTGTCTGCCTTGGTGGGCTATGGCGTGGCCGCCTATTTTGGCGTGCGTCCGGTCAGATTCCAGTTAAACGGCGTCCCGGAACTGGGAGCGCTTTCCCTAGGCCAAGTGATCCTGCTGGCGGCGCTGTGCGCGGTGCTCAGTGTGGTGTTTTGTCTTGCCGTGCATTTTGCCGGCAAAGCTTATGGCAAGCTGCTGAAAAACCGATATCTTCGCGTTTTAGTCGGCGGCCTTCTGGTGATTGGCCTTACCTATTTATTCCAGACCCGGGATTATAACAGCGCGGGTATGGAGGTGATCCGCCGCGCCATTGATAACGGAGAGGCCCGGCCGGAAGCCTTTGCCTTAAAACTGCTGCTCACGGCGGTGACCCTGGGCGCAGGCTACCGCGGCGGTGAAATTGTTCCCGCTTTCTTTGTGGGAGCCACCTTTGGATGTGTCATAGGTCCTTTGATCGGGATGGATCCCTCTTTCGCGGCGGGAATTGGTTTGATCGCCCTGTTCTGCGGCGTGGTCAATTGTCCGATGACATCCCTACTACTGGGGGTGGAGTTGTTCGGTGTGGAGGGCATCCTCTATTATGCTGTAGCCGTGGCGGTCAGCTATATGCTTTCCGGCTATCATGGACTATACCGAGGTCAGAAGATTTTATATTCCAAAACAGAGCCGACCTTTATCAATACCTCATCCACATAAAAGTTTTTATGGTGTAAAGCGAAAAGGCCGAAAAGAAGAGTGCTTAATCACGCTACTAGGCTTGGCCACGGCTTTGTTGGAAATTTTATTGCCAGACGACGTTTTCGCAGAAAAAGGAAAACCCAACCGAGAAAAGTTGTCTGCTTTTTGTATAAGTTATCATGAAATGGTCTGTTAGTTGTAAGAAATCCGTGGGATTTGAGACAACTTGCATAAAGAATGTTAAACTAAGAATTGTAACAGGGAGGACATCCAATGAGACACCTGATCGATCCGCTGGACTTTTCTGTGGAAGAGATCGACGCCCTGCTGAATCTGGCAGGGGATATCGAGCGCAACCGGGAGAGATACAGCCATCTTTGTGATGGCAAGACCCTGGCCACCTTGTTTTACGAACCCAGTACCAGAACCCGCCTGAGCTTTGAGGCCGCTATGCTGAATTTGGGAGGCAGAGTGTTGGGTTTTGCCTCCGCCGACAGCAGCTCCGCTGCCAAAGGGGAAAGCATTTCCGACACCATCCGGGTAGTTTCCTGCTATGCAGATATCTGTGCCATACGCCACCCCAAGGAAGGCGCCCCCAAGGTGGCGGCCCAGTTTTCCGGAATCCCAGTGATTAACGCCGGAGACGGAGGACACCAACATCCAACCCAGACTTTAACCGATCTGCTGACCATTCGATCGCTGAAAGGCCACCTGGGAGATCTGACCATTGGGCTGTGTGGCGACTTGAAGTTCGGAAGAACGGTACACTCTCTCATTAAATCGTTATCTCGCTATCAGGGAATACGTTTTGTGTTGATTTCCCCGGACGAGCTGCGTCTGCCGGATTATATCCGCAAAGAGGTGCTGGATCGGGAGAGAATCCCCTATGAAGAGGTCAGCGACCTGGAGAACGTCATGGGCAAGCTGGATATTCTTTACATGACTCGGGTACAGCGGGAAAGGTTCTTTAACGAAGAGGATTATGTGCGTTTGAAAGACTGTTACATCCTGACCAGTAAAAAGATGGCGGCAGCAAAACCCGATATGGCAGTCTTACATCCTCTGCCCCGGGTGAATGAGATCGCCACCGAGGTGGACAGCGATCCCCGGGCGGCCTATTTCAAGCAGGCCCAATATGGGGTTTACGTCAGAATGGCGCTGATTGCTACCTTATTAAATCTTGCTGGGAGGGAACCGGAATGCTGAACATCGACAGCTTAGACTCTGGCATCGTGATCGACCACATCAAAGCGGGCTCCAGCATGGAGATTTATCGTTACCTCCACTTGGACAAACTGGATTGCTGTGTGGCCATCATCAAAAACGCCAAAAGTAATAAATACGGAAAAAAAGACATTATCAAAATTGAGGGTATCACTGAGATCAATACGGATATTTTAGGGTTTATTGATCATAATATCACGGTGAATATCATCAAAGATGGGGCCATTGCAGAGAAAAAGACAATTGGACTGCCCAGTGAGATTCATAATGTAATCAAATGCAAAAATCCTCGGTGTATTACATCGGTGGAGGAGGGCATCGAGCAGGTGTTCCGTCTCAGCGACAGAGAACGGCATTTGTACCGCTGTATTTACTGCGAGCAGGAATTTAAGCGTTGATCAGACTGTGAGAAAAGTACGAAAAAGGATGTAAGCTTTTAAGGCTTACATCCTTTTTTTCGACAGAATAGGAAAAGGCTTCCGGGGTATCATACCAAATAAGGAGGCGCTTACCATATGAATCAGGAACCAAGAAGATATACCAGAGCCGACTACCGCAGAGCGGTGCGGCGTCGCAGAATAAAAGCACGGGTGGGAGTTGTCAGCGCGGCAGCGGCCGCCTTGCTGCTGGTGGTCGGGGCGGGCGTTTTGGTTGTCAATCGTCTGCTCCCAGACATCACTGTCAATACGGCGGGAAGACCGGAAAGTTCCGAGACAATGGGCGTCCAGGAGCTTGACGGAGAAACCAACGAAGAAAGCGGTACCCCCAAAAAAGCCGGAAAAACGGATTTTACCCAATGGAACCAGGAATGTCCCTGGAATTTAATTGTTGTGAATGTTGACAATCCTGTTCCGGCGGGTTACGATGTAATTACAGAAAAATATGATGGTACTATGGAGGTGGATTCCCGCATTATGGAACCGCTGTCGAATATGATTCGGGCGGCTCGGTCGGATGGAGTATCTCTGTGGATTTCTTCCGGTTACCGGTCCAATCAGCTGCAGCACCGGCTTTATGAGGATGAAACCGCCAGCTATGTGGAGAAAGGCTATCCCAGGGATCATGCGGAGTCCATGGCCGCCAACGCGGTGGCGGTGCCGGGAACCAGTGAGCATGAGACTGGCCTTTCCGTGGATCTGAATGAGGTATCCGATGATTTCAAATACACGGAGGCTTACCGGTGGCTGAGTGTCAACGCGGCGGACTACGGTTTTGTGCAGCGGTACCCTGAGGATAAACAGGAGATCACCGGGATTATTACCGAACCATGGCACTATCGGTATGTGGGACGAGCCGTCGCCAAGGATATGAACGCAAAAGATCTTTGCCTAGAGGAATATGCGGCCGGACTGATGAACGGTTCTATTGAAATGCCGCGGCTAGAATAAGCTGAAAAATAAGCAGACATTCGGAAAGTGGGAATGGAAAAGGAAAAGGGGAGAAAGCTATGCCGAAAATTCTGATCGTAGAGGACGACCAGACCATATCCAAGCTGATCGCCGCCAGCCTGAGCATTTCAGGGTATGAAAGCGTGCCCTGCTTTGACGGGAACGAGGCGGTACATATGGTGAGAAACGAGGAGTTTGACCTAATTTTATTGGATATCATGTTGCCGGGGTTAGATGGCTTCCAAGTTATGGAGAAAATCCGGGAAACAGGAACACCGGTAATTTTCTTAACCGCTATGGGGGATGTTTCCGACCGGGTCAAGGGTTTGAAGTCCGGGGCGGAAGACTATATTGTAAAACCCTTTGAACCTTTGGAACTGCTGGCGAGGATCGAGATCGTGCTGCGCCGGTTCAATCGGGAACAGAAGAATCTGAGCTTTCGGGATATCACCGTAAATATGGAGGAACGGAGTGTCCGTCGGGGCAGTGAAGTCATCGACCTGACTCCGAAGGAATACGACCTTCTGGTGCTGTTTTTAAAGCATCAGAATGTGGCTTTGAGCCGGGATAAAATCCTGATGGATGTTTGGGAGTGCTCGGCCAATATAGAAACCAGAACGGTGGATAACCACGTTCAGCGCCTGCGGAAAAAACTGGGATTAGAGGACTGCTTGAAAACGGTTTTCAAAGTGGGATATCGTCTGGAAAACGATCTATAAGGCTTGAAATTAAAAATTGGGAAGGGGGATTCTATGCGCTTTTGGCAGAAAATATTCCTGATTTCCCTGGCGGTGCTTACCATTGCGGTGAATACTATCGCCTATTTGCTGATCGGAAATAACCATCAGCTGAATAAAGAGAAAGAATTTAAATCCAGCGTAGATGAATACAGCATTGTGGTCTCGTCGTTTCAGACCAACGTGCTCTATGAGCGTTACCGTTCCAGCGAGGCGGAACTGGATGACAGTCAGATTACCCAGATCGCCCGGGACTTTTCCTACCTCTTCACTCTGGATGATTTATACATACAGCTAAATAAGGAAAAAGAACAGGTGTTTTCCAATTTCGCCCGGGACCTTCCGGCGAATTTGTATGAGAATGCGGATCAGCTCAGTACTGGGGACGCCCGGGTACTGATCCGCCGCGATGATGACAACCGGGTTTACCTTTATATTACCTCTCCGGTAATGATTCAAAGCAGCAGTTACTATTTCACCACGATTAAGGATATCACCAATATTTATGATGTGAAAAACGACCAGCTTCGCTTTTTCAGCGTGCTGGGACCGATGTTTTCTATTGCGGTGGCGTTTATTATGCTGATCCTCTCCAAATTGCTGACCAGCCGGATCAATCGGCTGCGGAAATCCACCATGAAGGTGGCCAATGGGGAGTATAACGCCATCGAGATCAAGTCTAAGGATGAGATCGGGGAGCTGACCGCCGACTTCAATACTATGACTGAGGCGGTAAAGCAGAAGGTGGAAAAGCTGGAGGACATCGCTAGTGAGCGAAAGGTTTTCATCGATAATATGACCCATGAGATGAAAACCCCCTTGACCTCAATCATCGGTTTTTCCGATTTGCTGAGAAGCGCCCGGCTGGACGACGAAACAGTCCATGATTACGCGGAGAGCATTTATAAAGAGGGAAAATATCTGAAATCCATCTCCTCTAAGCTGATGGATCTGATTTTGCTGCGCCAAAAGCCGGAAATGGCGGAAATTGATGTTCCCCGCCTGGTGGCGGAAATCGACGAAAGCGTACGCCCCATCGCTTCCAGCCGGCAGGTGGCGTTTTCATCCGCCTCGGTGGAGGCTAAGCTGGTATGTGACCGGGAACTAATTAAATCCCTGCTGTATAACCTGATCGACAACGCTGTGAAAGCGTCGCAACCGGGAACCTGTGTAACCCTCAGCGCTTATTTCACTCAGAACGGAGTGATGGAGTTTTCTGTAGCTGACCAGGGCAGCGGAATTCCTAAAGAGGAACTGGAAAAAATCTTCGAGCCCTTTTACCGGGTGGATAAGGCCCGGTCCCGAAAGTACGGCGGAGCCGGTTTGGGACTGGCTTTGTGCATGGAAATCGCCCACGCTCACGCCGCAACTTTGGAAATAGAAAGTGAGGTCGGCAAGGGAACGGTAATCCGTTTGCGCTTCGACGGGAAAGGAAAGGGGTCGGTGCTGTGAGATTCGATAAAAATACCGGGAAAACTGTGGCGGCGGCCTGTGTGATCCTGTTCGCCGGCATCCTGTTTTCCACGTGGGTTTTACCCGCGGCGACCGGCGACAAAGACGAACAGACCATCATAATGCCAGTGACACTGAACAATCCTCAGAAAATCATCGAAAGCCCCGCCATTAAGGCAGATCCGCAAGAATTGTATCCAACTACCTATAACCTGCGGGAACCGTTGAATACCAGTCAAATCGATGAAACGGTAATTCAGGCAAGGAACCTGTTTTTGAAAAATGTCAGCGAAGATGTGGAATATCTATTTAATTTGAAGATTGATAGCGTGATTATGGAGAAATATGCGGAAGTTTGGAAGCTGATGCCGGGAAAAGTAACAGTTCCTACTGAGCCGGTGTGGAACCCAGATGGGTCCCAGAGCCCGGATGACTCGTCTTCTCAGTCCGGCGATGCGCCGGAGGTCACTTCTTCTGGGATGGAAACGGGAGAATCTCAAAGCGGAGATACCGACATCGGCGAGGAGCCCCAAAGCGGAGATGCGAGCACCGCTGTAGAATCTCAGAGCGGCAGCGAAGATCTCCCCGGGGAATCGCAAGGTGAAAACGAGGATACCGGTGAGGAACCTCAAAGCAGTTCCTCAGAGCTTTCTGATTATGAAAAGGAACTGGAGGAAAAGCTTCAGCAGGAGGAGTATGAAAGGCAACAGCAGGAATATCAAAAAAAGCTCCAGGAATATGAGAGGTACCTTTATGAGGAGGCAAAAGGTGACGCTTTTTCGTTGGATATCCTCTTTACCGACGCCAAATCCGCCACCTGGCGTATTACGGCTTACGGCTATGCAGATGAAGTGATCGCACTACACTGCGTCAAAGAAGATATTGATATGATGCCGGTTAGTATTTTTCAGGAAAGTCGTCTGGAAATAATGGGGAATGTCACAACAAAAATAAGCAGCGCAATCTCTCTGTTTCGCTCCAGAATAGATTCCGTGGAGGATGTGAATGATATCTATAATAATGGATATTATTTGAGTTACATTGAGCTTTGCGTAGAGTCACCGACTTCTGAATTTTACTGGAATATTTACGGATGGACCCCGGATGAGGATCGGCTCTTGATTGCTGGCTTCCGCGCAGACACCAATACACCGGTATGTTACGGTCTGGTTCGGATAGAGGATAATCTTTATGAGCTTTTGGCTGAATATGGCTATGATCCGGCGGAACTCAGTGGATTGGGAGATTACGGATATTGAGTTTTTTTTCGGAAAGCCTTTCCACTTATGGCAAAATTTGATATAATAACACATTATGGAAAATAATAAAGGGGAAATGAACATGGAAGTCAGGACACGGTACGCGCCGAGCCCTACCGGGTTTATGCATGTGGGAAATCTGAGGACGGCGCTTTATGAATATTTAATCGCTAAATCCCAGGGAGGAAAATTTATTTTGCGGATCGAAGATACCGATCAGGAGCGTCTGGTGGAAGGCGCGGTGGATGTGATCTACCGCACCTTGGATCTGGTGGGGTTAAAGCATGACGAGGGCCCGGATGTCGGCGGCGCATATGGTCCGTACGTACAGAGCCAGCGAAAGGATATGTACAAGCCCTATGCGGAGCAGCTGGTAAAAGAGGGGAAAGCCTATTATTGTTTCTGCACCAAAGAGAGACTGGACGCCCTTCATCAGGAACAGGGGGTTGGAGGCGGCTACGACCGTCATTGCCGCGATCTGCCTCAAGAGGAAGTGGAAAGACTGCTGGCTCAAGGTGTTCCCTATGTGATCCGTCAGAAAATGCCTTTGAAAGGTTCTACGACTTTTCAGGATGCCGTGTACGGAGCGATCACCGTGGAAAATAAGGAACTGGAGGATCAGATCCTGCTGAAGGCAGACGGTTATCCTACCTATAATTTTGCCAATGTCATCGATGATCACAGCATGAATATCACTCATGTGGTGAGAGGCTGCGAGTACTTGTCCTCGGCTCCGAAATATAATCTTTTATATGAGGCGTTCGGATGGGAGGTTCCCACTTATGTGCATCTGCCGCTGATTATGGGGAAAAATGAGGATGGCAGTGTTTCAAAGCTTTCCAAGCGCCATGGCGCTACCAGCTTTGAGGACCTGATGGCGGATGGCTACCTGCCGGAAGCTATCACCAATTATATCGCTCTGCTGGGCTGGTGCCCTAAGGACAACCAGGAAATGTTTTCCTTGAAAGGGCTGGAGGAAAATTTCTCCATTGACGGCATCAGCAAATCGCCGGCGGTATTCGACTATGACAAACTCACTTGGTTTAACGGGGAATATATTCGCGGAAAAACTCCAGAGGAGTTTTTACAGCTAGCGAAGCCTTATTTTCAGCAGGTGTTCCCGGATACGGAGGCCCCATATCCCAAACTGGTGGAAATTCTTCAACCGCGGGTCACCAAATTGACGCAGATTCCCGAGATGATCGGTTTCTTTAAAAATCTTCCCGATTACGAAAAAGAATTGTTTGTCAACAAAAAAAGCAAGACCAACCTGGAAAATTCCAAAGGAGTTTTGGAAGATACTATTACCCGGCTGGAAAATCTTCCGAGTTGGGATCATGACAGCATTCACGATTGTTTGATTCAGTACGCTCAGGAAAAGGAATTGAAAAACGGCACTGTTATGTGGCCGGTGAGAATCGCGGCCGCGGGACAAATGGTTACGCCGGGAGGCGCGATTGAGATTTTGGAAATTCTGGGACGTGAGGAAAGCCTGCGGCGTCTGCGCTTAGGCTTAGCCAAACTATAAGAAGGGAGCATGGTTCATGCCGGAAATTGTAAAGCCAGCGGAAGGGGAAGAAACCCCATTCAATTTTA
>CAUFXR010000070.1 GCA_959596515.1 uncultured Oscillospiraceae bacterium | reverse complement strand
GTCAGCGTTTACGCGGTGGAACAGTAATCCGAAAGCGAATAAAAAATCCCCCGGGTCGCTTGACTATGCCGGGGGATTTCTTTTTGCTCTCTGGCAAAAGATGATGTCCGGCGCCGGGCACGAGTGGACTAACGCCAGTTTTTGACATAAGCGATCGTTTAAATTTGCGTTAGCCTTTAAAGCGAGGCATCAGGTTCCAGTGACGTTAATTCCTAATAGGAGGATGCTGTTTCAGCTAGCGATAACCTTTAGCGCGCGATGACTGTTTCAATTGGCAGTAGTCCTAGCGCAGGGTGGCTGTTTTAACCTGGCATTGGTTCTTAATATGAGACGACGATTTTAACTTGTCCTTTCTTTCGTAAGGCGTAAGCGGATCGCGTTTAACCGTGGATTTCCCTTTCCAGTGGAAAAGTCGGCATGGAAAATAGTTTAAAATCCAGCCAATGACACGGTGGATCAGGTCTATAATTATCGCCGGTTAAAGAACGGGAGGACAGGATAGACGGACACATAAAAATCGGGGAGCGGCGGATAATAAAATAAAGAAAGAGGTGGCGCTCTTGTTCGTAGATATTGCAAAAATTAAAATTAAAGCAGGCGACGGCGGAAACGGTGCGGTTTCCTTCCGCAGAGAAAAATATGTGGCGGCCGGCGGACCTGACGGCGGTGACGGCGGCCGGGGCGGGAATATTGTTTTTCAGGCGGATACCAATCTGTCCACTCTGGCGGATTTCCGGTACCAAAGAAAGTATACCGCTCAAAACGGAGAAAACGGCCGGGGCAGCCGATGTAACGGAAAAAGCGCCCCTGACCTGGTGATCCGGGTCCCTTTAGGTACTGTGGTAAAGGATGCTGAGACAGGAAGGATCATTGCGGATCTTTCCGATTATGAACCGCATGTGGCAGCGAAAGGCGGTAAAGGCGGATGGGGAAATATCCATTTCGCCACCGCGACCCGGCAGGTGCCCAGATTCGCAAAGCCAGGAATCCCCGGGGAAGCTCTGGAGGTAACTCTGGAATTGAAGCTGCTGGCGGATGTGGGCTTGGTAGGCTTTCCCAATGTGGGGAAATCCACATTAGTATCTGTGGTCAGCGAGGCAAAACCGGTCATCGCGGACTACCACTTTACTACCATTACCCCGGTGCTGGGGGTGGTCCATATGGGAGAAACCTCTTTTGTCATGGCGGATATTCCCGGGCTGATCGAAGGCGCCTGGGAGGGCGTGGGACTGGGACACCAATTTCTGCGCCATGTGGACCGGTGCCGTATGCTGGTTCATATCGTGGATGTGTCCGGCAGCGAGGGCAGAGATCCTAAAGAGGATTTTCGAGTGATCAACCGGGAATTGGAAAAATTCAATCCGGAGTTGGCCAAGCGGCCTATGCTGGTGGCTGGTAATAAATGCGATTTAGCCACCGACGGGCAGATCAAGGAATTTCAGGAGTTTGTGGAAAAGCAAGGATATGCGTTTTTCCCCATGATGGCGGCGATCAGCTATCAGGTGGAGCCGTTGCTGAAGAAGATCCAGGAGATGCTTTCCACTCTTCCCCCGGTAGAGCGGTATGAGGCGGAGCCTGTGCCGGTGCTTCCGGCGGAGGAAATCGGTCAGCACGACGTGAAAATCACCGTACAGGATCGGGTATACTTTGTAGAGGGTGAATGGCTCCTGCAGGTGATGAAATCGGTGAATTTCGACGACTATGAGTCTCTGCAGTATTTCCAAAGGGTGCTGATCAACAGCGGTGTGATCGATCGGCTGCGGGAAGCGGGCATCCAAGAAGGGGATACGGTCAGCATTTACGATGTGGAATTTGATTTTGTCAATTAATAAAAAGAGATGCGGATTTGATCAAGAGATGCGGATTTTATCGCTGAACAATGAGAGGTGAGGCGTGACGGAACGTTTTTTGGAAGAAGGCTGCGCCCCGGAGCAGCTCAGCCCTTTGACTCTGGCTTTTGTGGGCGATGGTGTTTACGATTTGATGGTGAGGGAAAGATTGGTGTGCCAGGCCAACCGTCAGGCGGGAAAGCTGCATAAGCTGGCGGTGGAACAGGTAAAATGCCAGGCCCAGGCCCAGCGAATGGAAAAAATTCTTTCCTTTTTAACGGAAGAGGAGGAAAGCGTTTATAAACGGGGTAGGAATGCGCATACTACCCATACGCCCAAAAACGCCACCAGCGCAGATTATCACAGCGCGACAGGTATGGAGGCGCTGTTTGGTTACTTGTACTTAAAAGGCCAGCTGAACAGGCTCAGGGAATTATTTACCCTAATGTGTCAGGAATGATTTTATCAATGTTACAAGGAGGACCGTGCCGTGGGGAAATGGAAGCTTTCAAGAAAACAGGTATGGGAGCTTTTATGGGACGGCGCCGCGTTTTTAGTCGGGGGCTTCTTGTTCGCGGTGGCGGTAAATGTGTTTACCGCGCCCAACAACATCGCGCCGGGAGGATTGACCGGCCTGGCCACAATGGCCAACTACTTGTTCGGTACTCCCATTGGTACTGTGATCCTTGTTTTGAACGTGCCGCTGTTTATCTGGGGTGTAATCCAGGTCAATTTTCGATTTATCCTCAAAACCCTGGCAGCCACGGTGATTGTCTCCGCGGCTATTGACCTGATCGCCGGCTTATTCCCTGTCTATCAAGGTGATTTAATGCTGGCTGCCCTGTTCAGTGGCGTACTCAGTGGCGCCGGTTTGGGACTAATTTTTATGCGGGGCGGAACCACTGGCGGTACCGATCTGGTAGCGAATTTGATTGGCAGAAACTTTCGCCATCTTTCCCTGGGAAAATTAGTACTCCTGGTGGATTTAGTGGTGGTACTGATTTCCGCTTTTGTTTACCGAAACTATGAAAGTCCGCTGTACGCGATCATCAATATTTTCGTTTCCTCCAAACTGATCGACGCGGTACTTTACGGCGCCGATACGGGAACCGGGAAAATGATGTTTATTATTTCTCCGAAAAATAAGGAGATCGCCCAGCGGATTATGTCAGATATTTCCCGGGGGGTGACAGAGCTTCGTTCTCGGGGAGGCTATCGGGGGGAGGAAGGCGAGGTGCTTCTTTGTGCGGTCAGACGGTCTGAGGTATATAAAACACAAGATGTGATACGATCAATAGATCCAGATGCCTTTGTTATCGTGGGGGACGCCGGTCAGATTTCCGGAGAGGGCTTCAAGCGAAGTCAAAAACCGGAATCAAAATAAAGAAATCAGAATGGAAAGGGCGAATAGATTGCCTGAAAGCTACTGAGGCACTTAAGTGATTTTAGTAGAGTGAAATTACCCGAATGGTGAAATAAGAAAAATATTTGGTGGCGGCACCCTTCAAGCGGCTTAAACATGATTTATGTTATAATATAAAAATAATGTGAAAAAGAAAAAGCCATACCAGATTCTCCGTTTAAGAGGATTGGTATGGCTTTCCGGCAGATAAAGTTAGTTCTGGCCGTTTTGATTGCTTTTATTCTGGCTCTGCTGGTTGTTCTTGTTTTGACCCTGCTGATTCTTCTTGTTGCCGTACTGATTGTTATTCTGATTCTGGTTGTTCTGGTTTTGATTCTGATGATTGCTCATGAATTCACCCCCTTTTGCCCTTATTATGGCCCGAGGGTTAATTTTTTATACAAAGGAGAACGGACGATGGAAAGGCTCCCAAAGGAATTTTTATCGGCGATGGAACCGCTTTTGGGCGGGGAGTTTTCAGATTTTATTCAGTGTTATCTTCAACCACCCTATCGGGCGGTGCGTTTTAACTCGTTAAAGATTTCAGCAGAAAAGGCGTCGGCCCTTTTGCCGTTCTGTTTGTCGCCTACCCCCTTTTGCGATGAAAGTTATTACATAGATCCTGTTGCCCAGGGAGTGGGGAATCATCCTCTCCATCACGCTGGCGCCTACTACGTTCAGGAACCCTCCGCGTCCGGCGCCGTAACGGTGCTGGACCCTAAGCCGGGCGACCGTGTGCTGGATCTTTGCGCGGCGCCAGGCGGAAAATCTACTCAAATTGGAGCCGCTTTGGAGGGAAAAGGACTGTTATGGTCCAATGAGATTGTCAGAAGCCGCGCTAACAGCTTGCTCTCCAATGTGGAAAGAATGGGGATCCGCAATTGTGTCGTGTCTTCCTGTCATCCGGAAACCTTATGCAAAAGGCTGACGGGATGGTTCGACAAGGTTTTGGTAGACGCTCCCTGCTCAGGGGAAGGCATGTTTCGCCGGGATCCGGACGCGGTGAAAGAATGGAGCCTGAACCACACCAGGGCCTGCGCCCAGCGGCAGAAGGCGATTCTTCAAAGTGCTTCTGAGACGGTTAAACCAGGTGGCGTGCTGGTCTATTCCACCTGCACGTTTTCTCCCTTGGAAAATGAGGGAGTGGTGGATTCCTTCTTAAAGGAAAACCTGGATTTCGAACTTTTGGACTGTGGGGTTTCTTTTGGCAGGCCGGCAGGCATCCCGGAGGCCAGACGTATTTTCCCTATGGATGGAGGGGAAGGCCACTTTATCGCGAAGCTTCGAAAAAAGGATGGGGACTCCCCGTGGGCAGAGGCGAATACGGCCGGAGAATATCAGAATAGCAGATTAAATAAGGAAATAAAATCTTCTATCGATAATTTATTAAATCAGATTTTAATAGTAAAACCAAAAGGAGATCTTCAGCTCTTTGGGGAAAACGCTCTGCTTCTCCCGGAAGAACTGCCAGAGCTTTCCGGCCTTGGCGTGCTGAGAGCGGGAATCCCTGTAGGAGAGCTTCGCCGGGGAAGGATAGAGCCAGCGCATGGACTATTTATGGCGTGCCGACCGGAGGAATGCCGCCAGGTACTGCGACTGTCAATCGAGGATCCAAGGGTCAAGTCGTTTCTGCACGGCGAGGAAATCGACGCGCCGGAATTCCAGGGTTTTGCAGGAATTTCTGTGGAAGGCGTCATGACTGGCTTCGGAAAATGCAGCGGCGGCCGTATGAAAAATAGATATCCCAAGGGCTTGCGAACGCTATAATTTTGTGCATCTGTTTTTTCGTTTCTGCCCCAGATTGATTGAATTTTCTATTGCTTTATGCTATAATACATCGTATATTCGATAAGGAAGTGTTTCTGATGCAAGAAATCAAAGTCACGTTGACCCAAAACCCGAAGAAAAAGCCAACAGATGAAAGCAAGCTTGGCTTTGGCTCCATTTTTACCGATCACATGTTTGTCATGAACTACGACGAGGGCCAAGGCTGGCATGATCCCAGAATCGTTCCCTACGGCCCAATTGAGTTAGATCCCGCCGCCATGTGCCTGCACTATGGACAGGAGGTCTTTGAGGGCATGAAAGCCTATAAGTCCGCCGACGGAAAGGTTTTACTGTTCCGCCCGGAGAAAAATATGGCTCGTCTGAACCGCTCCAACGAGCGCCTCTGCATCCCGCTGGTGGATGAGGCTTTCTGTGTGGAAGCGCTGAAAAAACTGGTCAGCATTGAAAAAGATTGGATTCCCACAGCGGAGGGCACTTCTTTATATCTGCGTCCGTTTATTTTCGCCGTGGATCCTCAGGTGGGTGTGCATCCGGCAAAGCATTTGATGTTTCTCATTATCTGCTCTCCAGTTGGGGCCTATTATCCCGAAGGCTTGAACCCGGTGAAAATCTATGTGGAGAAGAATTATGTCCGCGCCGTAAGGGGCGGCTTAGGTTTTGCGAAAACCGCCGCTAATTACGCAGCTTCTCTGAAAGCGCAGGATGAGGCGGAAGAACAAAAGTATACTCAGGTTTTGTGGCTGGATGGTGTGGAGCGCCGTTATATTGAGGAAGTCGGCACCATGAACGTGTTCTTCAAGATCGGCGACGAGATCGTTACGCCTGCTCTTCAGGGTTCTATTCTGCCTGGTATTACCAGAATGTCCTGCATCGAGCTGCTTCGCTCCTGGGGCTACCAAGTAACGGAGAGAAAGCTGGCAATTGACGAGCTTTATGAGGCCTATCAGAAGGGTCAGTTGAAAGAAGCTTTCGGTAGCGGTACTGCGGCGGTCATTTCTCCCATCGGCCAGCTGAAGTGGGGCGATGAGATCATGACGATCAATAACGGCGAGATCGGTGAGGTGTCTCAGAAGCTTTATGACAATCTGACTGGTATCCAGTGGGGCAAGCTGCCTGATACCATGGGCTGGACTGTGGAAGTAAAATAAATTCAAAGTAAATTTAAGGCAAACGAAGGGGAGTCCCGGTTGTAGGCCTGGCTTATTGGGTTAAGCAGGCTGTCAACCGCTTAGACCAGGTGTCGTGGTCTCCCGGATCGTTTGCCTTTTTTCTTGGGCAGGGAAATGCGAACGCAGAATTTACAAAAGGAGGCGCAACGGCTTGAAGACGCTTAACTTCACGGTTCCGCCGGAATATGACGGCGCCCAGGTAAAAACCTATTTACGCCGGAGATGCGGTGTCTCAGCAAGGTTGCTGTCTCAATGCAAAGAACTGCAAAACGGGATTCTGAAAAACGGAAAGCCCGTTTGGACGGTGGATACAGTGTCGGCCGGGGATACGGTGTGCCTGACGATCCCTGGGGAACACAATTCCATGGCAGCTGAGGATTTACCGGTCCCTGTGATTTGGGATGATGATTTTCTGCTGATTCTCAATAAACCGGCCCGCATGCCGATACATCCCAGCCCCGGACATGACGGGGGCACAGTATGTAATTTTGTCTCCTATTATCAGAAGAAAAAGAAGGAAGATTGGTGTTTCCGTCCGCTCAATCGGCTGGATAAGGATACCTCCGGCCTGGTGATAGGCGCAAAAGATGCCTATACCGCCTTTGGAATCGTTGACGTGAAAAAGACCTATTACGCCGTTTGCCAAGGGAACCTTTTAGGGGAAGGAATCATTGACGTTCCCATCCGGCTGAAAGCTGGACACAGCATTCAGCGGGAAGTCGGCGAGGGAGGAAAACCGGCTGTTACCCATTGGAAAGCGCTGGCCCATGGAACTGCCGGAGGAGAAGACTATACACTTTTGGCGCTACGCCTGGAAACCGGAAGAACCCATCAGATTCGGGTGCACCTGTCCAGCATAGGGCATCCCCTGGCCGGAGATGATTTTTACGGCGGAAATCAGGAACTGATCGGCCGCCAGGCTCTACACTGCGGATGGGCGGAACTGACCCATCCGGTTTTGGCTTCACGGATCCGAGTTCAGGCGCCATTTCCCGATGATTTTAAAAAAATTTTAGAATTTTTAAACATTCATAATCAGCCTTTCTAAGGGGATACTTTTAATAAACCGGAGAAAAGTTACAAAAGAGAATTATGTAAATTTAAAGGTTGACTTTCGGTCGATTCTGTATTATTATTTTCCAGAGAGTGTAATTGTGTTTTTTACCGAATCTCTGGATTTTTATGGGAATTTCAGTTTATTGGCTTCACTTACTTGTATGTGTTCGGATTATTCTGCTGTAACGCGATTGGTGCGAGATTCGGTTTTACTATGATTTTACCGTAAAGATTGAGATATGGGAGTGTGCCGCGTTGGATAAATTTGTTATTAACGGTGGCAGAAAATTGCATGGGGATGTTAGAATCAGCGGCGCGAAAAACGCCGCGGTCGCGATTATTCCCGCCGCGATTCTCGCCGAGGATATATGCCGCATCGAAAATGTGCCCAATATTAATGATGTAACGAGCATCGCCCGAATTTTACAAGAGATGGGCGCTACGATTCGCATGATCAATAAATCCACTTTAGAGATTGATAGCCGGCACATTAATTCACCTGTGGCTTCTTATGATCTGGTAAGACATATGCGCGCTTCCTACTATTTGCTAGGTGCCCTGCTGGGACGTTTTTCCCACGCTAAAGTGGCACTGCCTGGTGGATGTAATTTTGGGGTGCGCCCGATTGACCAGCATTTAAAGGGTTTTATGGCTTTAGGCGCTGAGTATAAGTTGGAAAGCGGTATGGTTAATGTTTCAGCGGACCATTTAACGGGCAATAACGTTTACCTGGATGTGGTTTCGGTTGGGGCTACTATGAATATTATGCTGGCCGCCGTAAAGGCGGATGGCATGACCGTGATTGAGAACGCCGCCAGGGAACCCCATATTGTGGACCTTGCGAACTTCTTGAATTCTATGGGCGCTGATGTCCGTGGAGCGGGCACTGATATTATCAAAATTCGCGGCGTCAAACAGATGAAAGGCGCTACCTATTCGATTATCCCCGATCAAATCGAGGCCGGAACCTATATGGCGGCGGTAGCCGCTACCGGCGGGGACATTACGGTACATGACGTCATTCCCAAGCATCTAGAGTCTATCACCGCTAAGTTGGAGGAAATGGGCGTCGAGATTACTGAATACGACGAGGCAATCCGCGTGGTGCGGGAAAAGCCGCTGGCAAAATGTAATATCAAAACCATGCCTCACCCAGGTTTTCCCACTGATATGCAGCCCCAGATCGCCGCGGTGCTTTGTCTTGCGAACGGTACCAGCATTATCAATGAGAATGTTTGGGACAACCGGTTCCGTTATGTGGAAGAGCTGAGACGTTTAGGCGCTCAGATTTCTGTGGACGGTAAGATTGCGGTGGTCGAGGGCGTCAAGGAATTGGTGGGTGCTCCGGTAAAGGCGGTGGACCTGCGGGCTGGTGCCGCTATGGTGATAGCTGGGCTGGCTGCCAAAGGTGTGACGGAAATTGAAAATATTGAATATATTGAGCGCGGCTACGAAAGCATCGTAGAAAAATTGCAGGGCTTAGGAGCGGATATCCGCAGAGTCTATTTCCCGGAGGCTTCGGTGGCCCAGGCCCTATAATAAATAATAATAGTTGGCCAAAGGCACGAAAAATTTCGGTTTTTCGTGCTTTCTTATTGTTTTCTTTCAGGGGATAAAATCTTTGTGCCGAAAAACACTGCCACCCGCTTGTTTGGCCGTTTCAGAAAAGAAAAGATTTAAAAATCCTTTGGGGTGAGCTTTTGAAAGAAAGATTTGGAAAGCCCTTTCGAAAAAATTGAAAATATGAGAGATTTGAAAAGCCAAGAGAGATTTAAAAGGTCCGGATTTCGATTTTTTATACTTTTGCGGATAAGACCTGGAGCGACGACAGACTGATGTAACCAAGGAACTATATGACGGGGATTTCGGGAACAATTGGAGCCGGAGTGTTTTAAAGCCCGGCGGATTAGAGATGATAATTTACCGGCGGTGTTTACTTAAAAACAGGGAGGATTTTATGGCAAAGGTATGTCCGCTTTTCAGCGGCAGCAGCGGTAATAGCTATTACATAGGGACGGGAGACTATGGAATCTTAATAGATGCGGGAAGAACCGCCAAACAGATGGAAGAAGCCTTGATTGCAAATGGACTCGATATTTCATCTGTTCAGGCTATTTTTGTTACCCACGAACATACCGACCATGTGAAGGGACTACGGGTGTTGGCCTCCCGACATAATATTAAGGTATATTCCTCCTTAGGTACCTTGGAAGCCCTGAACGATATGCAGATCCTCTCGGGGAAGTTTCCCTGCGATGTGATTCCTGAAAGCGGGGTGCAGGAAGCCGGAATGGAGATCCGTCTCTTTCACACCTCCCATGATTCCGCGGAAAGCGTAGGTTATCGAATTTCTTTGCCCAATGGGCGGGTGATCGTAGTCGCTACAGATTTGGGATTCGTGTCGGATGAGGTTCGTCAGGCCCTGACTGGATGTGATGTAGCGGTGGTGGAATCCAACCACGATGTGGGAATGTTACAAAATGGAGGATATCCCTATTATTTGAAGCGCCGCATTCTGTCGGCTCAGGGACATTTATCCAACAATGCCTGTGCCCAGGAACTGCCGGAACTTGTAAAACAGGGAACTACCCGAATTCTCCTTGCGCATTTAAGCAGGGAGAATAACATTCCCCAGTTAGCATATCAGACGGCTCTGTGCAGCCTTTTGGAGCAGGGCATGAAGGATGGGAACGATTTTTTACTGCGGGTATCACCTGTGGAGAACTTAGGAGGTCACACGCTTTTGATCTAGCGGGGAAAGGAAAAGCTATGCTGACAGTGCGGATTGTGTGCGTAGGAAAATGCAAAGAAAAATATTGGCGGGATGCCTGCGCTGAATATGGTAAGCGGCTGTCGGCTTTTTGCCGCTTTGAGATTGCGGAGGTAGACGAAGAGCGCCTGCCGGAACGACCGTCTCAGGCGCAGATCGAAAATGGTTTGGAGCAGGAAGGAAAGCGGCTGTTGCAAAAAGCGGGAAATGCTTCGCTTATCGCTTTGTGTATCGAGGGCAAAGAGCTTTCCTCGCCCCAGCTTGCCCAGTATGTGGAACAAGCGGCGGTAAACGGTGCCAGCAGTTTGGCTTTCGTCATCGGCGGTTCCTGGGGCTTGTGGGAGGAAGTGAAGCGAAAGGCGATGCTGCGGCTTTCTATGTCTCCGATGACCTTTCCTCATCAGCTGGCCAGAGTCATGCTTTGTGAGCAGATCTACCGAGCTTTTCAGATCGCTCACTCGGGGAAATACCATAAATAAGGTTCTTTCAATCAGAAAACATTATCAATTGTCAGGCTCAAGCTTTCTATACGATGCCTCAGCATCCATGGAAAGGTTTGGGGCTTCTTGCTTTTTTCCTCGGTTGGAGTATAATAAAAGCAAATCTTTAGCTTATAGCATGAATGTTAAACGGAGGAAGCTCTTCTTGTAGAAACGAAAGTGTGCTGATATGATCCATTGGAATTAGTTTTGCTGGATCCATATGTTGAGAGGAGAATTAGATCTCCCTTTGACTTTTAGCCAACTGGCTGCCAGTTTTAGAAATCTGCGGCCGGGTTCCGGACGTGTGACCGCTGGCGGAAGTTGGGAACGCTTGGAATTCGTTTGGTTAACTTATACGATCCCAATGAATCGCCTGAATAAACTAAAAAGAGAAAAAATCCTCGCAATCGAATGACCTTCCCGCGGATCCCGAAAAAGCGGTGATCCTCCAGGGAAAGCAGAATATCATGGGGGAGAGATAATCATGAAAATTGAGAAGATCCGGTTTTTAGAGCCGGGAAATCTGCCCTACCGGCGATCTATAAAAAACCTCTATGTTTATGATCAATACATCCGAACTCCCTCCCATGGTTTGATGACACTGGCCACAGTAGCGAAAGAAGTGGTACCGGATACCTTGATGTACAGCGAAGCCATTTCAAAAATCCATTGGGACGATGTACTGGATGCGGATATAGTACTGATTGGGATATTCACCTTTCAGGCCGAGCGAGGCTATGAACTCGCTCGCTTCGTGAAGGAAAATTCTAAGGCGCTGGTGGTGATGGGCGGTCTCCACGCCTCGATGAATTATGAGGAGGCTGTTCAATACTGCGATTATGTGCTGCTGGGCGAAGGTGAGGAATCCGTTCTTAAGCTGATCGATTGCCTGAAAAAGGATCAGGAAATCACGTTTCCAGGGGTCGCTTATCGGAACGACGGGGAAATCGTGTGTACCGGACCGTCTGTTCCGCCCCGTAATATCGATATTATCCCCGACAGGGATCTGCTTTACCGTTATCGGAAGATGGCGGGCCATAATACCATTTGGCCACAGGTACACGCCTCCAGAGGTTGTCCGCACAGCTGTGATTATTGCGCCGTGGTGCGGCATTTTGGAAGAAAAGTGCGGACCCGATCTCCAGAAAATATTGTGGAGGATATCCGCCAGGCCATCATCTTTCACGATCAAGGCCATCACCGTATGGCAAAGATTCTCTGGCTCACTGACGACAACTTTTTCGCGGACCGGGATTGGGCGGTATCAGTACTCAACGCCATTATCCGCAGCGGCATCCGCTATCAGTTCACGGTTCAGGCGCGGTACGAGGTGGGATTCGACGACGAGATGCTGGATCTTTTGAAAAAGGCGGGTTTCTGTGAAATCGCCATGGGAATCGAATTTTTAGAGGACGAGGCCTTTGAAAGCCTGCATAAAAAGAGTACTTACGCGGAAATTGTCCGTTCCGTGGAAAATATTCAGCGCCATGGCCTGCGTGTGCGTGGGCTGTTTATCGTAGGAGCCGACAATCATGAAAAGGGCGTGGGGGAACGGCTGGCAAACTTTGTGATCTCCCATAATATCTGTGGTGTGCTGATTCAATCTATGTATTTTGTGCCGGGAACGCCGGTATACGACACCCATAAAAGCAAGCTGATCCATACCAATTGGTCTAAATATAACGGTAATGTGGTTCATTATCCGCAAAAAATTTCTCCAGAGGATTTGCAGCGAGAGATTATCATCGCCAGCAAAAAGATTTACTCGGTGAAACGGCTGGTCCAGGCAGTGTTCCGCCGCCGGGGTCTGGAACGGCTTTTATTTGTCGGCGAGTTCTTCTGGCAGAAAAGCGTGCGGAGCGCATTGCGGAAAGAATTGCCCTATCTGAGGAAGGCTGCTGAGAGATCAGGCCTGTACAGCCCGAAAGCGGCAGTGCCCAGGTGAACAGCAAAAATTGAAAACATAAAATGATAAAAGGACGCTGCATCCCGATGTTCTTTCGGAATACGGCGTCCTTTCTTGTTCGGTGAACTTGTTACTTTGCAGGGGGAACCATCCCTTAAAAAATTTGCTTCAGTTCGAGAGAAAAGAAGACTTATTACGAAGTGGCGATTGTGATAGCGAATACCAGATTTTAAAAATAGATTCTCTTAGATTTTCTTGAAGTGGGTATCTGACTTTATCAAAGCGGATGCCAACAGAAAAAGGATCCGGGGAACCAGTCAGAGCTTGCTGTGCTCTGCTTCTCCAGGGCCTGCTTATGCCTTTGCCTCAGCCCGACGGATTCCTTAATTGGCTTTCGCCTAAAGCCTCGGTGTAAAGCCAGGAACAGGAGGCTTCACCCCGCGCGCTGAGCAAGCAAACCATCCTCGGCGCTTTGCCGTAACAGGACTGACTTGGCGTATGGAGCATCTTTTTGGGGACGGCAGGGTAAGCAATGCAAACGGCGGAATTATCAGCGCTTCTTGAGAGAATGATTTCTATAAGCGAGAAAGGTAAGTTACTGCCGCAAGTGATGAGGAGAAGTGACCTCTATCATGCCATGATAGGGCATGGAGGATCACGCGGCAGAGGATCGTTTAGAATTTTAACGGCTTTGACAGCCCTTGATCAGCCGGCGCATCCTGTAGCGGCTTACCATGTCCCGGTCCAATATTTTCTGTCCAGGGAGCGATACTGGACCGCTTCGGCCATATGGGAGCTTTGAATCGTTTCCTCCCGGTCCAGGTCAGCGATGGTCCGGGCGACCTTCAAAATCCGGTCATAAGCCCGGGCGGATAGGCCGAGCTTTTCAAAAGAAAGCTTCAGCAGTCGCTGGGCGCTTTCTGTCATCGGACAAGCGGTTTTTAGAAGTTCCGGGGAGATTTTGGCGTTACAGAGAGGTAAGCTGGCTTGGTTTTGCCGGTATCGCTCATGCTGTAAGGCTCTGGCCTGGTTAACCCTCTTTTGAATCACAGAGGAAGGTTCTTCCTGACCGGATGTGATAAGCTGGTCAAATTCTACCGGAGGGACCTCGATGTGGAGATCGATTCGGTCCAGAAGAGGACCGGAAATTCTGGATAAATACCGGGAAACGCTGGCGGGAGAGCAGTTACAGGGCCGGGTGGGATGGCCGAAATATCCGCAGGGACAGGGATTCATGGCCGCCACAACCATGACGGAGCAGGGGTAAGTCAAGGTGCCGCCCGCCCTGGAAAGGGTGACGGTTCCGTTTTCAATGGGCTGGCGGAGGACCTCCATGGCGGCGCGGGAAAACTCAGGCAGCTCATCTAAAAATAAGACCCCGTGATGGGCCAGGGAAAGTTCTCCCGGCTTTGGCACCAGGCCGCCGCCGGAAAGTCCCACAGCCGAAACCGTGTGATGAGGAGAACGAAAGGGCCGGTGACGGATCAGAGAAGTCCCCTGGGGCAGAGCGCCGGCAATGGAATAGATTTTTGTGGTTTCAATCATTTCCTCGAACGTCATGTCGGGAAGGATCGAGGGAAGCCGTTTAGCCAGCATGGTTTTTCCGGAACCGGGGGAGCCGATCAAAAGGATATTATGGCCGCCGGCCGCCGCGATCTCCAAGGCGCGCTTGGCCTGGGGCTGGCCCTTTACCTGGGAAAAATCCGGCAGGGAGAAGGGATCATCCTGAAGAGCTGGAGGAGTGGCTGGCGCCAAAGGGGTTCGCCCGCTGAGATGGGCCATCAGTGCCGTAAGATTATATACCGGGTAAACCGCAAGCCCTTGGACCAACGCGCCCTCCTCAGCGTTTTGAGCGGGAACGTAGATTTTTCGAATCCCAGCCTGTTTGGCTTTTAGGCACATGGGAAGTACTCCATTTACCGGACGAAGCTCCCCGAACAGGGAAAGCTCCCCGAGGAAAGCGGAATCCCCAAGGGATGCGTTCAATTGACCGCTGGCGGCCAACAGAGACATCAGTACCGGCAAATCGTACAGCGGTCCCTCTTTGCGGATGTCGGCTGGAGCGAGATTTACAGTGATGCGGCCTGTAGGATACTCAAACCCGCAGTTTTTCAAAGCGGCCCTGACCCGCTCCCGGGATTCTTTTACCGCGGCATCCGGCAGCCCTACCAGATCGAACGCCGGCAGCGAGCGGCTAATATCACATTCCACCTCTACAGGGAAAGCATCCGCTCCATATAATCCCATGCTGATTATCTTAGATGCCAAAAAACCACCTCATTTAACCCCTTGTGTTCACGCTTAATAACCATATTAACCTTAATTATACTGCGAACCAACGAAAAAGTATAGGATGCGACCGACTTTTTTGATATTTTTGTATAAAAACCCATTGACTTTTCCACATACTTGGGGTACTATGTAAGAAAGTATTCTTCGTGGAACCTTGAGGTGGTAGGATT
>CAUFXR010000069.1 GCA_959596515.1 uncultured Oscillospiraceae bacterium | reverse complement strand
TGTATGAACTCTTTTATTTCCCTAAACTGTTGCTCTTGATAGTATAATTCACCCATGAAGCAAAAAGGCCTCCGGCTATGCCGGAGGCCTTAAAAACGAGCAACCAATATCCGCCGCTGATTTTTCAGGAACAAAGCCTGTTTCGCGAAAGTAAAAATCCCTGGCCGGAGTTGTCCCGGAACAATCACTTGCAAACGATTTCTCGGGACCACCTCGCTGACAGAGAAGACGGAAGGCGAAACGGCTCAAATCAGAAAACCGCCGTTAGGGCTGAGCACTTGCCCGGTAATAAAATCACTTTCCGGGGATGCCAAAAACCAGATGGCCTGGGCGATATCTTCCGGGGTGCCGATAACGCCCAAGGGGGTTTCCTCTTTGAGGGCCTGGAGATCCTCCGGGGTCAGAGCGGCGTTCATTTTGGTATCTACTACGCCTGGAGCCACACAGTTCACCTGAATACCGGAAGGCCCCAGTTCCTTGGCCAGAGACTTGGTCAGGCCGATAAGAGCCGCCTTGCTGGCGGAGTACACCGCCTCGCAGGAGGCGCCGGAAATTCCCCAGATCGAACTGACATTGACGATTTTTCCCCGGTGTTCCCTGAGGAACAAAGGTACCGCCTGCTGACAGCACAAAAAAGCCCCTTTGACGTTAACGCCGAAAACCTGATCCCACTGCTCAGGAGTGCAGTCGGTGAACAAACCTACCTGAGAAATCCCGGCGTTGTTTACCAGAATTTCCAGCCCGCCGAAAGCCGCCTCTGTCTTTTGAAACAGATCCTTTACCTGATCGGGATCGGAAACATCCGCCCGAACCGCCAGAACGCGACAGCCCTCCTGGGACAGGGCCCGGGCCAGCGCGAGGGCTTCCGCTTCGGAATGATGGTAATTGATCACTGTGGGATAGCCTTTCCTGGCAAACAGAGCGGCGGTAGCCCGGCCGATCCCCTGAGACGCTCCGGTGACGATGACGGCGCGGCTCATTCCTTCACCAGCACCTTGACTACTTCGCCTACGAACATTTTGTGGTAGTCCTTATCCGGATACCACTGACCATCTAAGGATTTATCGATAAATCCTGCCGGATCCATAGGCTGCGCATAAAGCTTCCTGCATACCAGCACCAAGCTCGCCTGCTCAAAATACGGAGCCTCCTGGTCAAAAACAGGCGTCAGGCCTGTTGCCTTCGCCTTATCCACCTCCCGGCCGGATTTGCTGCCGCAGAGAGACAGGGCCTTTTTGTATTCATCAGGATAAAAGCTCAGGGTGAAATAGTCGTGGGATTCTACGAATTCCTTGGTGTAGCGCTGGGGACGAATCACCGTGACCGCCACGTTTTTGCCCCACATGACGCCGATCCCGCCCCAGCTGGCGGTCATGGTATTATATTTGATTTGATCACCAGCGGTTACCAGCATCCACTGATCGCCGATCATTTCGAAGGGCTTCATGGAAAATTCACGAACATTGACTTCTTGAAAAGACATTGTGATCTCTCCTTCGCAAAATAATAACTGTTTAGATTTCTGTACTTCCAATGCTATGATACCATAAGTTCAAAAATTATGATACCAGATAACTTTGATACTTTCTGCTGATTTTCGGCGGAGAAAAAAGTATTTTATAACATTAGAATTTATTTATATACAGATAGTCCCTCCGACGACATGGGAAAAAACCCGATTTTAATATCATAAAAAATAAGAGCGGAGTCGATTCTCCTCCCAATTTTGTGGAAATGTCACCAAATTCCGACTGCATGAATATTTATGCACAAAAGCCTTGATTTTTTGCATAAAAGGTGTATAATAGGAACCGTTGAACGAAAACAATATCATGTAAAAATAATTTGGGAGTTGGTTAATATGGCAGAGATCAAAAAAGTAGTACTGGCGTATTCCGGTGGATTGGATACCTCGATTATCATTCCATGGCTGAAGGAAAACTACAATAACTGCGAGGTCATCGCCGTAGCCGCCGACGTCGGCCAGGGCAAGGAACTTTCCGGGCTGGAGGAAAAAGCGAAAAAGACGGGCGCCTCCAAGCTGTATATCGAAGACCTGAACAAGGTGTTCGTGGAAGACTTCATTTTCCCCACTGTTAAGGCCGGGGCTGTCTACGAAAACAAATACCTGCTGGGCACTTCCTTCGCGCGTCCGATCATCGCCAAGAGAATCGTGGAAATCGCCAAGGCGGAAGGCGCCGACGCTATCTGCCACGGCTGCACCGGTAAGGGAAACGATCAGGTGCGGTTTGAGCTGGCGATCAAGGCTTTCGCTCCTGAGATGAAGATCATCGCTCCCTGGAGAATTTGGAATCTGAAAAGCCGTGAAGAAGAAATTGAGTACGCCGAGGCCCATAATGTTCCCTTGAATATCACCAGAGAGACCAACTACTCTAAGGATAAAAATATCTGGCACCTTTCCCATGAAGGCTTGGATCTGGAAGATCCCGCCAACGAGCCTAAATACGACGAGATCCTGGAATTAGGCGTTTCGCCGATGAAAGCTCCCGACCAGGCCACCTATGTGACCCTGCACTTTGAAAAGGGCGTTCCTACCGCCATCGACGGTAAGGAGATGGACGGCGTTTCCATCGTGAAAAAGCTTAACGAGCTGGGCGGCGCCAACGGCATCGGCATCGCCGATATGGTGGAAAACCGGCTGGTAGGCATGAAGAGCCGCGGCGTTTATGAAACTCCCGGCGGAACCATTTTGTACCACGCTCACAATAAGCTGGAGGAAATCTGCCTCGACCGGGATACCTACCACTATAAGCAAGGGGTGGCCCTCCGGTTTGCCGAGCTGGTTTACTACGGCCAGTGGTTCACTCCTTTGAGAGAAGCTCTCTCCGCCTTTGTGGACTCCACTCAGGAGACTGTGACCGGCGACGTGAAACTGAAGCTTTACAAGGGCAACATCATCGACGCTGGCGTAACCTCTCCTTATTCCCTGTACGATGAGGAAATCGCTACTTTCGACGAGGATGAGGTTTATAATCAGGCGGATTCCGCTGGATTTATCAACCTGTTCGGTCTGCCGATCAAGGTTCAGGCCATGAAAAAGGCTAAAGATCAGAAAAAATAAAGCTATCAGGAATTCAGGGCGGACGCTGTCCGCCCTATTCGTGATTATTGGGTAAGCCTGAATTTTAGAGCGAAAAACAGTTAACCCCGTGAGAAACAGCCGGGAATTTTTCCGGGGTTTCAGACGCGAAGTGTGTCCAGGTTCAACCTGGGGAAGGAAAAGCTAAAAAAACAGTTACGCCGCGTGGGAAACAGCCGGGAATTTCCCCGGGATTTCAAGCGCGAAGTGTGTCCAGGTTCAACCTGGGGAAGGAAAAGATAAAAAACAGTTACGTCGCGTGGGAAACAGCCGGGAATTTCCCCGGAATTTCAAGCGCGAAGTGTGTCCAGGTTCAACCTGGGGAAGGAAAAGATAAAAAACAGTTACGTCGCGTGGGAAACAGCTGGGAATTTTTCCGGGGTTTCAGACGCGAAGTGTGTCCAGGTTCAACCTGGGGAAAGGGTGGATTCATTTGCCGTTATGGACAGGACGGTTCCAAAAGGAACTGGATCAGAAGACCAATGACTTTAATTCTTCCATTTCTTTTGACTGCAAGATGGCGCGCCAGGATATCGAGGGCTCTATTGCCCACGCCACCATGCTGGGACAGTGCGGTGTCATTGAGAAAAGTGAGGCCGACGCCATCTGTCAGGGACTGGAGGAAATCTTAAAAGATTTACAGTCCGGAGCGTTGAAGATAGACATGACTCAAGAGGATATCCACACCTTTATGGAGGGGGAACTGACCCGCCGATTGGGGGATACCGGAAAGCGGCTGCATACCGCCAGAAGCCGTAACGATCAGGTGGCGTTGGATATTCGGCTTTATCTGCGGGAGGAAGCCCAGGGCCTGCTTACTCAGATCCGAGAGCTGATCGAAACCATCTGCCTTCAGGCGGAAACCTATGCCGGCACGGTAATGCCGGGGTATACGCATTTGCAGCGGGCTCAGCCGATCACCTTTGGCCATCATTTGATGGCCTATGCCGAAATGTTCCTTCGGGATTTGGGCAGAATCCAGGACACGGTAAAGCGGATGAACGTCAATCCTTTAGGTTCGGGCGCTTTGGCATCCACCACCTATCCTATCGACCGGACGATCACAACCCGGCTTTTGGGTTTTTCCGATACTATGCGCAACAGCCTTGACGGGGTTTCCGACCGGGATTTCTGTATGGAGCTTGCCTCGGCCTTGTCCATCGTGATGGTGCATTTGTCCCGATTCTCCGAGGAAATTATTCTCTGGTGTTCCTGGGAGTTTAAGTTCGTAGAGCTGGACGACGCCTTTTCCACCGGATCCAGCATCATGCCCCAAAAGAAAAATCCGGATATCGCTGAACTGGTTCGTGGAAAATCCGGCAGAGTATTCGGAGACCTTATGACCCTGCTGACGGTAATGAAAGGGCTGCCTTTGGCTTACAATAAGGACATGCAGGAGGATAAAGAGGCCATTTTTGACAGTGTGGAAACAGTGAAAATGTGCCTGACCGCGTTCACTCCCATGCTGGCTACCATGAAGGTGCTTCCGGAAAATATGCGGAAGGCGGCGGCCGGAGGTTTCATCAACGCCACTGACTGCGCCGATTATCTGGTGAAAAAGGGACTGCCTTTCCGGGATGCTTATAAGGCAACCGGCACCTTGGTCGCCCGGTGTATCGAACTGGGCGAGACCCTGGAATCCCTGCCAATGGCGGAATACCAAAAGGTATGCGAGGCCTTTGACCAGGGCGTTTATGAGGCTATTTCCCTGGAGAACTGTGTCAATGGCAGAAACGTGTTGGGAGGCCCCGCGAAAGAGAACGTGCTGGCTCAGGTGAAACGGGTACGGAATTTACTCCAGGAAGGCTCCTCGCCGGAACGCCAGTGAGAAACCGGGCCGTCAATAAGGAAACAGAGATTTGAAACCGTGAAGGCCGGCATCTCCAGGCGGTCTGCCCGTTTAACCGGCGGAAAGATCCGGGATAAAGGTGTTCGCGATGTTTCAGCTTGTCAGATACGAAATAGAAACGGAATATAACTATAGATAAAGAGGGATTTACGTATGATACACGCGGGAATAGTTGGAGCTACCGGTTACGCCGGCTCTGAGCTGGTACGGCTGCTGCTGAGTCATCCGGAGGCTGAGGTCACGGCCATCAGCTCCGTCAGCTTTGAGGGAAAGGCCATCAGCGAGGTTTACCCCGCTTATTTCAATTTATGCGATATGATCTGTGAAACCGCCGATCAGGTGGTGGACAAATGCGACGTGGTATTCGCCGCTCTTCCTCACGGGCTTTCCCAGGAACTGGCCAAAACCTGTGACGAGAAAGGCAAAGCCTTTATCGACCTGGGAGCGGATTTCCGGCTGGACAGCGAGGCGGAATACCAGGAATGGTACGGCGGAACCTATCAGGACAAAGCCCTTCATGAAAAAGCGGTTTACGGCTTGCCGGAACTGTTCCGCAAGGATATTCTTGGGAAAAAGGTGATCGCAAATCCGGGCTGCTATACGACGGGAGCGCCCCTGGCTTTGGCGCCGGCGGTGGCAAAAGGCTTGATTGAGCTGACGGGAATCATTATTGACAGTAAATCCGGTGTGACCGGGGCGGGTAGAGGCCTTTCCCAGGGTACGCATTACCCGGATTTGAACGAGGGGATGCACGCCTACAAGGTGGCGAACCACCGGCATACCCCCGAGATTGAGCAGACGCTGTCCCGGCTTTCCGGGCAGAAGGTGCGTGTCACTTTTGTGCCTCATCTGCTGCCGGTGAACCGGGGTATCTTATCCACCTGTTACGGAAAGCTGAAGCCGGATGTCACCAAGGAACAGGTGCGGAAAGCCTATGAGGATTTTTATAAGGACGAGTATTTTGTCCGCCTGCTGCCTGACGGCATGAACGCGGATATTCATAATATCAAATATTCCAATTTCTGCGATATTTCCCTGCACATCGATACCCGGTGCGGCAACCTGATCGCTATTTCTGCCATTGATAACATGGTGAAGGGCGCCGCAGGACAGGCGATTCAGAACATGAACCTGATTTTCGGCCTGGAGGAAACCGCAGGCTTAACATTGGTACCCCCGGCGTTTTAATCGGGGCGAAAAGGAGAGAACAATTATGCCGATCAAACAAATTCCAGGCGGCGTGACCGCTGCCCAGGGCTTTACCGCCTCCGGGGTCCACTGCGGCATCCGCAAAAATAAATCCAAACGGGATCTGGCGCTGATTTACGCCGACACGCCTTGTTCCGCGGCGGCAATTTATACCCAGAATCTGGTAAAGGGCGCCTGTATCCTGGTAACTCAGGAACATCTGAAAAACGGCAGTGCCCAGGCGATCATCGCGAACTCCGGCAACGCCAATACCTGCAACGCGGACGGCGTGGAAAAAGCGGAGAGGATGTGCCAGTTGGCGGCGCGGGAACTGGGACTTTCCCAGGAGGATGTCCTGGTGGCATCTACCGGCGTCATCGGCCAAGTGCTGCCCATTGAGCCTATCGAAAATTCTGTGGCGGCACTGGCGGCAGCCCTTTCCAAGGAAGGCGGCACCGACGCGGCGGAAGCTATTATGACCACGGATACGATCAAAAAAGAAATCGCCGTCCAGGTCGAGGTGGACGGCAAAACAGTGACCATCGGCGGTATCGCCAAGGGCAGCGGTATGATCCACCCCAATATGGCCACCATGCTGGGTTTCCTTACCACCGACGCCGCCGTTTCCCCGGCAATGCTTCAGCGCGCTGTCAAGGAAGCCGCGGATGTCAGCTTTAATATGGTCAGCATCGACGGGGATACCTCTACCAATGATACTCTGGCGATTTTGGCCTCGGGCAAAGCGGGCAACCGGGAGATCACGGAGCCAAATGAGGATTACCAGGCGTTTTTAGAGGGTCTGGTGTTTGTGTGCAAGGAGATCTCCAAGCTGCTGGCCGGAGACGGCGAGGGCGCCACCAAGCTGCTGATCTGTAAAGTAAGCGGGGCAAAAACTTTGGCGGACGCCAAAGGCGTGGCAAAGTCGGTGATCTGCTCCAGCCTGCTGAAAGCCGCCATGTTCGGCGCCGACGCTAACTGGGGCCGGGTACTGTGCGCCATCGGCTACTCCGGCTGTGATGTTGACGTCAACAAGGTCGATGTGGCTTTCCGCTCTGACAAGGGGACCATTCCGGTGTGCGTCAACGGCGCGGGCATCGACTTCAGCGAGGAAAAGGCCAAAGAAATCCTGCTGGAAAAGGAAATCGATATTTTAGTAGACCTGAAAGACGGCTCCTTTAGCGCAGAGGCTTATGGCTGCGATCTGACCTATGATTACGTAAAAATCAACGGGGATTACCGCACCTGAGAAAGAATTTGAACCGGAGAAAGGTCAAAGCCTTTGATCCGGAGAAAACCTTTGGTCGGTGCGGTCGGGAAAAAGATTTCACCGGGGACAATTTCGCCGGGGAAGAGATTTTGCCTGCGCAGGCGGGGGCAAGCCCTTTGCCGACAGCGGCAAAAGAACCTTCCGGAGAAACGTGAAACGGGGAAAGGCTTGCGCCGGGGACCGCTTTCCTTTATCGCGTTGCGGCGCCAGGATTGCGCGTGAGCATCCCGAGTATCATTCCAAAGGGTTTTCCGCGGAACGTCTTTTAGGGCGTTTCTGAGTTCGTGTTTAGGTGCGGCCGGCGGCAAGCTGGAATCTGATTCGGCGGTCTGCGTTTTCGAAAATTCAGGCATTCCGTTTTATGTTTGCCATCTGTGATTTTGATATTTTGAGATAGAAATGGGCGTGACGAGTATGGAAATTCCAATTCAAGACCGGGCGAATGTACTGGTAAAGGCGCTGCCCTATATTCAAAAGTGGGCGGGAAAAACCATCGTGGTCAAATATGGCGGAAACGCCATGATCAATGAGGAACTGAAAGACGCTATGATGCGAGATATCGTGCTGATGCAGCTGGTCGGCATTAACGTGGTTTTAGTCCACGGCGGCGGCCCGGAGATCAGCGCCATGCTGAAGAAAATCGGCAAGGAAAGCAAATTCATCAACGGTATGCGCTATACGGACGCGGAAACCATGGATATCGTTCAAATGGTGCTGGCCGGCAAGGTGAACAAGGATCTGGTCAAATTGCTGGAACAGCTGGGCGGCCGGGCCCTGGGCCTGTGCGGCCTGGACAACCGGATGCTGATGGCGGAAAAGAGAGCCTCCGCTGAGGATCTTGGCTTTGTGGGAGAGATCACCAACGTGAATACAGACGTGATCAACGACGCCGTGGAAAAGGGATATATCCCGGTGATTTCCACCATTGCCGGAGGCTATCACGGAGAAACCTACAATGTCAACGCCGATGTGGCGGCCGCCAGTATCGCGGCCAAGCTGGGGGCGCTTAAATTAATTCTGATGACTGACGTCAAAGGCTTGCTCAGGGATAAAGACGACGAAAATACCCTGATCCCGGTGGTCAATGTCAGCGAAGTGCCGATGCTGAAAAAGGAAGGTATTATCAGCGGCGGCATGATCCCTAAAATCGACTGCTGCGTGGACGCGGTGCGCCAGGGCGTTGGCAGAGCACATATCATCGACGGCAGGATCAGCCACTCTATTCTCATTGAACTGTTCTCAGACGAGGGCATCGGCACCATGTTCTATTAAGAAAAAACACGCAAGTTCCCAAAGCGTGGGAAAAGTTCGCGTTGAAAAAGTGTAAGCAAAAAAGACACGGGCAAAAGGGCAAAGCTCGAAAATTGCCGATATCGAGACAGGCGAAGGGCAAAGCTCGAAAATTGCCGGCAGCGAGACAGGCAAAGTACAAAGCTCGAAAATTGCCGGTAGCGAGACAAGCAAAGTGCAAAGCCCGAAAGGGCAAATAACATACAGTGTAAATGGTGCAACTGAAGGAAGCGCAATGAAAAAGGTGAGCTTCAGAACACGATGATAAAGACGGGAAAGCGTCTTAGGATTATTCGCAGCCACCCGGCGGCCGGTTTTCGGCCGGTCGGCGGGATTTGGCTTTTTATTACGGCAGGAAAAGAGGAAACAGCATGAATTTTGAGGAAGTTAAGCGGCAGGAACAGGAAAACCTGATGCCCACTTACGGACGGTTTCCCGTGGCGCTGGTCTCGGGGAAAGGCGCTGTCGCTACAGATACGGAAGGAAAACAATACATCGACTTTACCAGCGGGATCGGCGTTAACAGCCTTGGTTACTGTGACGACGGCTGGGTGAGCGCGGTCACCAAGCAGGCCGGCAAGATTCAGCATATGAGTAACTTGTACTATTCTCCCGTTCAGACGAAACTGGCCGCGGAGCTGTGCCGGCTGACCGGCTTTGGCAAGGTGTTTTTCTGTAATTCGGGGGCTGAAGCCAATGAATGCGCTATCAAGCTGGCCAGAAAATACAGCGCCGACAAATACGGCAAGCAGAGAACAGAGATCGTTACGTTAGTGAACTCTTTCCACGGCAGAACAGTGACCACGCTGGCGGCCACCGGCCAGGATGTGTTTCATGAACATTTCTGGCCCTTTACCCAAGGCTTTTCCTACGCAAAGGCCAACGACTTTGAAAGCCTGTTGTCCTGTGTTACCGATAATACCTGCGCGGTATTAATGGAATTGATCCAGGGTGAAGGCGGGGTCATGCCGCTGGAAAAGGATTTTGCACAGAAAGTTGCCGCGTTGTGCAAGGAAAAAGATCTCCTGCTGATGATTGACGAAGTGCAGACGGGTATCGGCAGAACCGGTTCCCTTTACTGCTTTGAGCAGTATGGGATTATTCCTGATGTGATTACCTCGGCGAAGGGCCTGGGCGGCGGACTTCCCATTGGAGCCTGTCTGTGCGCCTCTCGCTTGGGCGAGGTACTGGGCGCTGGAATGCATGGAACCACATTTGGCGGTAACCCTGTCGCCTGTGCCGGAGGATTAGAAATTTTACAAAGAGTGTCAAATGAGAAATTTATACAATCAGTAAAAGAAAAAGGCCAATATTTCCGGGAAAAACTGGGGAAAATGGCGGGAGTTCAGGAGCTACGGGGCTTGGGCATGATGATCGGAATTGTGCTGGAAAAGAATAACGCTAAAGAGGTGGCCAACCGTTGTGTGGAAAACGGACTGCTGGTACTGACAGCGAAAACTGCGGTTCGTCTGCTGCCGCCGCTGAACATCACCTATGAGGAGATCGACCAGGGTCTGGAAATATTAGAAAAATCGATTTTGGAGGGCTAAGCCAATGAAACATTTATTAAAGCTTCTGGACTGGAGCAGTCAGGAAATCGTGGACACTTTAAATCTGGCGGACCAGCTGAAGTATGAACTGAAGCACGGCATCGAGCATAAGCGTCTGGCGGGGAAGACGTTGGGCATGATTTTTCAGAAATCTTCTACCCGCACCAGAGTTTCCTTTGAGGTAGGAATGTATCAGCTGGGCGGTATGCCTATTTTCCTTTCCGCCAAGGATATGCAGATCGGCCGGGGCGAGCCGGTTCAGGATACCGCCCGTGTGCTTTCCCGTTATTTAGATGGTATTATGATCCGTACTTTTGAGCAGAGCGAGGTGGAGGCTCTGGCGGAATACGGTGATATTCCCATCATCAACGGCCTGACCGACTTCTGTCATCCCTGCCAGGTGCTGGCGGATTTGATGACCATTCGGGAGTTTAAGGGCAAGTTGGAAGGCCTGAAAATGTGCTTTATCGGGGACGGCAATAACATGATGAATTCCCTGATTGTTGGCGGCTTGAAAACCGGGATGGCGGTTTCTGTTGCCTGTCCCGAGGGTTATGATCCAGATCCCCGGGTGCTGGATTTCGCCAAGGAGTATGACTGCTTTGAGCTTTGCAGAACACCTCTGGAGGCGGCTAAAGACGCGGATGTGCTCATTACTGATGTTTGGGCGTCCATGGGTCAGGAAGGAGAAGCGGAGAAGCGGAAAAAGGCTTTTGCGGGTTATCAGATCAACGACGAGTTAATGGCGGCAGCCCACAAAGACGCCATGGTGCAGCATTGTCTGCCCGCACACCGCGGCGAGGAAATTACCGCTGAAGTGTTCGAGGCTCACGCGGCGGAAATTTTTGAGGAGGCGGAAAACCGACTCCATGCGCAGAAAGCGGTCATGGTGCAGCTGATGGCGGATAGGGCGTGATCTTTTCCGGGATCACTGCCGGAATTTTCCGATTTATCTATTTTTATAAAAGAGGGTCCTTACTAGGGACCCTCTTTTTGCGTAGAAATGTGGATATGGCTGGGAAGCCCGGAGAATTTCCGAGGAGCGGCGGGAAACCAGGTGAACAAATCACTTCAGCGGTTTGCGCAAACAGATGCGGAGAACCGAACCCATTGAACTAGGATCCATTGAACCGATAAAGCGAAACATCGCTTCGGGACCAATGCTTACAGGATTCGCCGAAAGGAATCGATAAAACCTTATTGTCTCTGAGAGAAATTTGAGAATAACCGGAAAGTATCTTGGACGGTGACAAGTGAAAATTTTTTGGATTTATGGACAGCGACGGGTTTCGCCGCAGTCTTTTATTCCGTTTTTGACGGGACGGCTTTCATTTATGGAGAATATCACTGAAAAACACGAAAAAAACAGGTTTGGTTCAGAAAATGTTCACCATTTATTGGGGGTTCTGTACTATAATAAATTCAATAATGTTTAATTAAAATCACATTGAAGGAGAGATTTTAATGGAATTAGGCAAAATCATGGTCGTTGACGACGATAAAAATATATGCGAATTACTCCGCCTTTACCTAGAAAAGGAAGGCTACCAAGTGGTGATCGCCAACGACGGCAAGGAAGCGGTGGAGCTCAATGAAAAAGAGAATCCGGAGCTGATTTTGCTGGATATCATGCTGCCCCAGCTGGATGGCTGGCAGGTTTGCCGTGAGATTCGGAAAAAATCTCAGGTGCCGATTATCATGCTTACCGCCAAAGGCGAGGTGTTTGACAAGGTGCTGGGCCTGGAGTTGGGCGCCGACGATTACATCGTGAAACCCTTTGAGACCAAAGAAGTAGTGGCCCGGATCAAGGCGGTGCTGCGCCGTACGGGACAAAATCAGGGCGAGGCTGTGAAAGAGGTTAAGTATGATAAGCTTTCCATTAATTTGACCAATTATGAGCTTAAGGTCAACGGCGTGCAGGTGGATACCCCGCCGAAAGAGATGGAGCTGATTTATCATCTGGCCAGCAATCCCAACCGGGTGTTCACCCGGGATCAGCTTCTCGACGAGGTTTGGGGCTTTGATTATTACGGCGATAGCCGTACGGTAGACGTCCATGTTAAGCGCTTAAGAGAAAAACTGGAGGGTGTTTCCGATCAATGGGCGCTGAAAACAGTTTGGGGCGTGGGTTACAAATTCGAGGTGAAGGAATAAGTGGCCGCGCGTAAGACGTTATTTAAAAAGTATCTTCAGGTCAGTATGTCTATTGTGCTGATCAGCTTTTTGCTTCTGGGCACCATGCTGCTGTTTTTTATTTCCCAGTATTGGCAAAACGATAAAAATGAGCTTCTGCGCCGGAACGCGGAAAGTATTTCCGAGCTGACTCAAAACAGTCTAGTGGAGGATGCGGATACCGGTAATTATTATATTTCCAACCGGTACGTGCTCCAGGGCTTTTTAAGTACCTTTTCCGATTCCAGCAACGCGGATATTTTTATCACCGACGTTCAGGGAAAAACCCTGCTCTGCTCAGAGGGCGGTAATTGTATCCATACGCAGCAGAATATCCCAGATAAAATCATGAAAGATGTTCTGAATAACGGCTTTGTCAGTACCAGCAATCTGGGTGGGATTTATCCATATTCCCATTTTATCGTAGGGGTCCCGGTAACCTCGGAATCCGGTATCCAGGTCGGAGCAGTATTTACTGCGACAGATACCCTGTATCTCACCGCGTTTCGCAACGATGTTTTGAAAATGTTTCTGTTCGCCGCCATCGCGGCGCTGACAATTTCCTTTTTCGCTGTAGGTTTGTTCTCGTATAAAATGGTCCGCCCCCTGCGCGAAATGGCTGAGGCCGCCCGGTGCTTCGGATCGGGAGATTTCTCCCGGCGTGTGCCGGTGACCAGCGACGACGAGATCGGGGAACTGGCGGTGGCCTTTAACAATATGGCGGCTTCTCTTTCCTCCTCTGAGGGTACCCGGAGAAGCTTCATCGCCAATGTGTCTCATGAGCTGAAAACGCCCATGACCACCATCGCCGGATTCATCGACGGGATTCTGGACGGGACCATTCCGCAGGACAAGCAAAACTATTATCTGAAAATCGTCTCCGATGAAGTGAAACGGCTTTCCCGTCTGGTGAGAACCATGCTGGATCTTTCCAGAATCGACAACGGCGAGCTTCGGATGAACAAGACCTGCTTTGAACTGAGAGATGTTGTCCTATCGGTGATGATTACTTTTGAGGACAGCATCGAGAAAAAAGAAGTGGAAATCCGAGGCCTGGAGGAGGCGCCAACCATCTTTGTGGATGGGGATCCGGATATGATCCATCAGGTGGTGTATAACCTGGTGGAAAACGCCGTGAAGTTTGTCAATCCCCAGGGGTATATCGACGTACGGATTCTGAATAAGGGAACCAAAGCGGTGGTCAAAATCAGAAACAGCGGACAGGGAATTGCCGCCGATGAGATTTCTCTCATTTTTGATAAGTTTTATAAAACCGATAAATCCAGAAGCATGGATAAAAACGGCATGGGTTTGGGACTTTATATTGTGAGAACCATCATCAAGCTTCATGGCGGCGATATCACCGTCAGCAGCGTGGAAGGCGAATACTGTGAGTTTGAATTTTGGCTGCCCAAGCAGCCGGAGGAACAGCCGCCCCTATTAAAAGAATAATTTACAGCGAGGAGTGTTACCATGACGGATAGAGAATGGCCGGAATATCCCAGTCAGTCTGGTGAGGAGACGGTTACCGGACCAGAATCCGCGCAGGAAGAAGCGGCCTCCGAAAGAGGATGGGAAGCGTATTCGCCCTCCTCTGTTTCAGAGGAAAATCAACCGGAAGGCAACCTGAAATGGGATCAGCCCGCCGGAGAGACAGAGGGAAAAATCCCGGAAAGCCAGCCTGAGGAATACCCGGAATCGAACGGCCAGGCGCAGGAATGTCAAGAGGCGGCGCCTATGGCCCAGGAGCAGAACCTGGAGATTCCTCAGCCGGAAACGGGAGTCTGGGGGCTGGGTACGGAACCCGGACAGGAACCCCAGGAGGGGACCGGACAGTCCCCGGACGATTTAGAACCGAATGATCAGGCACGGGAAGATCCGGAGACAGGTTCTCCATCGGAGGAAACCCAGGAATCGTTCCAGGCGGAAACGGCCTGGACGCCGGGAGCAGAGGCTTCTGAGGCTTCGGAACAGGGAGAAACCCAGGAAGGAAAAACAGAACCGCCGGCTGCCCAGCCGTACGATCAGGGCGCGCCGATTTCCGGTGCAGAAGCTCAGACGGCCCAGGCGGCCCAGACGGTCCAGGCGGCGCCCAATCCCGGATGGCAGCCTCCCTATGGTCAGCCTCCGCGGAATTATCCCTATGGGCAGGGACAATACCAGGGCGCCTGGAATCCCCAGCAAAGACAGGCCCCGCCGCCTTACTATGGCAGAGCGCCCTATCAGGCGCCGCACCCCTACCAGAACCCGACGCCCTACGGCTATGCCGGCAGACCGGGATATTATCAGAACTACCCGGGATATCAGGGCGGCTATTATCCCCAGCAGCCGGCGCCCCAGCCGACTCCGGCGTCGCAAATCGGATCTGTTCCGCCGCCGCAGCCGCCTGAGAAGACGCCTTCGGGAATGCCGGCCCCTCAGCCCCCTGAGAAAAAGAAAATGAATAAGAAAACCAAGGTGTTCCTGTGGGTTATCGGGGCGGTACTGGTCCTGTTGGGCGTGGCGATGGTTTTGTACAGTGTCGGTTTGGCCTCGGGCTGGTTTAACCAGGAACCCATTACGACGCCGCAGACCACCAGTTCCTCCGTTTCCGAGACGGCGCCGGAGGACGACCAGAAACTGCTGGAAATCGAGGAGATTCCTCAGGATGGCATGATGACCCCGAATCAGGTGTACGAAAAGGTGAAGCACAGCGT
>CAUFXR010000068.1 GCA_959596515.1 uncultured Oscillospiraceae bacterium | reverse complement strand
GGCGTGGGGGTTCCTCGAAACAGCCTTGCGGCACGGAACGGGAGGGTTTTCCTCGAAACAGCCCTGCGGCACAGAGCGGGAGGGTTTTCCTCGAAACAGCCTTGCGGCACGGAACGGGAGGGTTTTCCTCGAAACAGCCCTGCGGCACAGAGCGGGAGGGTTTTCCTCGAAACAGCCTTGCGGCACGGAATGGGGGGATTTCCCTCGAAACAGCCCTGTGGCACGGCGTGGGGGGTTCCTCGAAACGGCTTACAGTACGGCAAAGAAAGGATTTTCTTTGAAACGGCTTTGCCAGTGCAGTAAGGAGTGAGCCCTATGAAATACCCCGGCGGTGCGGCGAAGGACAGAGAAGCTCGGATACCGTTTTCCACATCATTGTTTCTGAGGCTTTAAGGCCTGTTGGTAGGAATAAGTGAACGAAGCAGATTCACTTAAAATTGTCTGCAAATCTAATAGTACAAGGAAGAGAATCATGACGGAATTTTGTATTTTCGATTTAGACGGAACCCTCTTAGATACTCTGGAGGATCTGGCGGTAAGCGTCAATTACGCTTTAGAGAAAAACGGACTGCCTCAGCATTCCATCGACAGCTATCGGTATTTTGTAGGTGACGGTGTGCTGATGCTGATTCGGCGGGCTTCGAAAAGTGAGGATGAAAGCCTGCTTCAAGCTGTTAAGGAGGATTTCGATCAGCACTATAACGTCCATCGTTTTGACAGAACCAGGCCTTACGATGGAGTTAGGGCGCTTTTAGAGGCGCTGGAGGAAAGGAAGATCCCAACGGCCGTGCTGTCCAATAAACCGGATGAGTTTGTAGGGGACTTAATGAAACGGTATTTTCCCGGGATTTCTTTTTTCGCCACTTTTGGTAAACGTCCCGGCGTGGCGAAGAAGCCTGACCCGGCGGCGCTGAATCAGCTGATCGCCCAAAAGGGCGTGGCGAAATCAGCCTGCCTTTATGTGGGGGACAGCAATGTGGATGTGGAGACCGCCCATAACGCCGGAATTCGCTGCTGCGGCGCGGAATGGGGATTCCGTGGCTACCAGGAGCTGAAAGAGGCCGGCGCTGACTGCTTCGCCAAAACTCCCCTCGATGTGTTGGCGGTGCTCTAACAGGGCATCTGCCAACGGCGGCGGAATGTTCGGATCGCTTCTCCGGGGTAGAAACCTGGAGAAGCTGGACGAGACGCTTTCAAGGGGTTGAGAGAAGCGGCAAAAAGAGAAAGTGCCCTTTGGGGTTTATAAAAAACGGCCTCTTACAAAAAATCTAAAAAAATTAAAAAAAACACTTGCATTCCGCGAAACGTGATGATATAATAAACAAGTCGCCGAAAGAAGCGATAAAAAAGAATAGTTGGTGTTGATGACGCTGAGGGTCCACCCGTTCCCATCCCGAACACGGAAGTTAAGCTCAGTGGTGCCGAAGATACTTGGCTGGCGACGGCCTGGGAAAATAGGGAGATGCCAACACAGAGCAGTCACCCAATAGGGTGGCTGTTTTTTTGTGCCGTTCCATCGTATGGAGCTTCAAGGCGAACAAGATGGCGGACTTAACTCGGTGAATTTTCCTTGGATGCTCATATGGCTTCTATCTCCTATATTATATATTGAAAGATTATATATTGAAAAGCGGAGAGAATAGACTAAATAGACGAAAAAGATAGACGAAAAAGCCAATAATCAGAAATTAGAAAATCAGGGGAAACAGGAAGAAAAACAGGGAAAACCAGAAAAGCGAAAAGAAAGTAAACATCAGGAAAAATCAAGCAGCAGGAAAAACCGCGAAGGAAAAGGGAAGCGGAAAAGAACAAGCGCATAAAAAAGAAAAAAACGGAAGAGGCAGAACGGAAGAGACAGGATATCATAAGGAAGAAACGGAAAGAAATGGGAAGGAACGGGGGAAGATAAAAAGCGCCGAGAGATCTTATTCTCTCAGCGCCTTTTTTATCTGTTTCAGGGCAAGCCTTGCAGAGCGTTCCCAAAACGCATCCAGGGCAGCTAACCAGTTGTGTCGCAATTACATGATAGCACAAGCTATTCCGACCGTTTTCCAAAACGTATCCAGGGAGACACTGGATAAAAGCGGGGGTGATTCAAGCGGAAACCAAGGACTATAGCTATTATATAGAAACCGCCACAGGACAACCTATCCTGTGGCGGTAAGCCTCGCGCTTTTATTCTTTAGAGAACATATCCTTGCCAACGCCGCACAAAGGGCAGACCCAGTCTTCGGGGAGCTGATCAAAGGAAGTACCCGCATCGATTCCGTTGTCAGGATCGCCTACCGCGGGATCATAAACATAACCACATACATCGCATACATACTTATCCATAATAGCAATACTCCTTACTGTGGATTGATTTCATTAATTTAATAATGATTATTAATATTATAATTTCTTTTCCAGGAAAAGTCAAGCCTTTCATTAGTATTTTTAGGAAAAAAGAAAGAAAACTATTGATCAATAATGGATAGGCTTTTATGAAAAGTTTCTCACAAAAAATTCAGCTTATCCAGTAAAAACAAAGCTGTAATTTATTGTAACAAGATTGTAATATTTATTTTCTTATATTTTGCACAGAGAATTTAGTTTTTCGCTTGGTAAACGATACAATATTTTGGGGTATTTAAGGGATATATATTCTAGTAAAGAATAAAAACAAAAAATTGATTGTGCGAATTAAACAAAAATCAGAATCTGAAATAATTGACATATCGTGAAACTTCTCATATAATGCCATTATCACCTGAAAGCCGTGAATAGAAATCCAACTAACACCTATTCAAAAGTAACGGCGCATAAAGGAGAATTCATTTATGAAAGAGACCACAAAAAAAATTGTAAGCAAACGGCTTACAAAAATTGTGGCGCTAGTGCTCATGTGTGTAATCTGCACCAGCGGGGTTATCACCGTAACCGCCCTGAGCAGAGATATCACCGTCCTCGATGGCGATAAAATGTATGGCCTTACCACGCTGAATGCGGATCCGGACGCGGTTTTGGATCGTTTGGGGATCGAGGTTTCCCCGGAAGACTCTGTCGAGTTTGACGAGGCGGCGGCCCAAATCACCATCAAACGGGCGTTTGACGTCACTGTTGAGGTGGACGGAAAGGCCAAGACGGTAACCATGACCGAAGGTACGGTCGACGATGCGTTAAAGGCGGCCAATGTAACCCTGGAGGAAGGGGATCAAGTGATTCCTTTCGCGGCGACCAGTTTGGTGCCGGATATGGAAATCAAGGTAGCCAGAGGGGTTGAGATCACCGTGGAAGCCGACGGCAAATCGGTCAAGGTGAAGGTTCCGATGACCGCCACGGTAGAAGCCGCTGTCGCCGCCGCTGATTTTACCATCGGCAAGGATGATGTCCTAAGCGCGGAAAAAACGGATACTGTTTCTGAGGGAATGACCATCAAGCTTGACCGGGTGACCTATCGGGAAACGGAAACCACCCAGGAAATTCCTTATGAGTCCACCCAGGAAGAAACCAACGAGCTGGATCTGGGAGATACTCAGGTGAAAACCGCAGGCGAAAACGGCGCCCGCAAGATTATAACCCGGGAAAAACTGGTAAATGGCCAGGTGGTGGAAACCGCGGAAATCAGCAACACCGTAGTCAAAGAGCCTGTAAACGAGGTAGTGCTGGTTGGCACGCATGAAGTAGAAACGGCCCCGAGCTACGGCGCGGCATCCACTTCCGGCGGCGTGCTGGTAGACCATGACGGCAATCAGATCGCCTATACCGCCGTGTATACCGGTTCCGCTACCGCCTATACGGCGTCGGCTGGTTCGTCTACGGCATCCGGACGCCCGGCCCAGTACGGAAATGTAGCGGTCAATCCCAATGTGATTCCTTATGGCTCCCGGCTTTATATCTGTTCTCCCGACGGCTCTTATGTTTACGGTTACGCTGTCGCGGCGGATACCGGTGGGGCCTTGATGAGCGGTAGTGCTTTGGTGGATGTGTATTTTGATACGCTGAGTGAGTGCTACAGCTTTGGAAGAAGAACTTTAAGTGTTTATATCCTCGCCTAACGACGAGAACCCATGAGCTAGTGCAAAAAGGAAGCTGGACTAATAAGGTCTGGCTTCTTTTTTATTGGGCGGCCGCCGATTGCGGCCCCAAGATGCCCTGCCGCGGAAAACCCATATGTCCGAATAAAGGCAAGATGTTTCGATCCACTTTAAGCGGAAAGATAACAGCAGATGATTTGTCACTTAAGCGCAGAACTGCTTTTCCGCAAGATATTTTCATCATGGCAGGCGACCTCAGCGCGGGCTTCGTAGAGAAGAAATATACCAGCGTGTGGAAGGTGAAACTGAAAAATCGCGTTTGGAGCTTTTACACGTGAGAAGGGCGAAGGCTTTTTCAAGCGATAATTTACAAATTCCGGCTTACTTTCCCGGGGCCGGTGTGGTACAATTATACTACTGAAAAAAAGGAGGAGTTCCATGCTGCAAATAAAACCCATGACCATGCAAGATGAGACCCAGGTGCTAGAGATGGTAAAGGCCTTTTATCACAGCGACGCTGTGGATCATGCTGTGGACGACCGGGTGCTGCATAGGACCTTTATCGATGCGGTCGGTGAGGATCCGAGCCTGTGGGGGGTTGTCCTGTGGGATGACGGTCAGGTGGTTGGTTTCAGTTATCTTACCAGTTTTTACGCCTGTGAGTGCGGAGGCAAAACCTTGATGATCGAGGAAATTTATTTAAAGGAGAACTGCCGGGGAAAAGGCTTTGGTAAGCAGTTTTTCCACTGGCTGTTTCAGGAGTATCCTCAGGTAAAGCGTTTCCGCCTGGAGGTTACCAAGGCAAATGCCGGGGCGGCTAAGCTGTATGCTTCATTGGGTTTTGTGCCTTTAGAGTACAATCAAATGGTTTTAGACCGGGAATAACCCGTACCATAAAAGGCCCTGGGCAGCACCCAGGGCCTTTTGATGATATCTAAAAACTACCGGTCGATTCCGCGGGAAAAGAGAAAAGATCCCGCGGAGTGCCTTTGCTGTGAGGGAAAGGGGCGGAAACCACCGATCAAAACAGGCTGAACAAGCGTACTTGATGAAAATCTGCCGCTTTCCACCTGCTTTCGGGTGACGGTAAGACGAAAACCAAAAAAATAACTCGAGCGTTTTTGACGCTTTCCACTTGACACTCTCTTTGAGGTTTAAGCTGATAGCGCCTGGCGCCTCAAGAGAGGAACCCTCCTTTCCCAAAGCCAAACGGTTCAGAATGGCCTTAAAACGAGCGTGAAAGCAATTTGAGAGAACAGCGGACTGGGCAGATAACGTTTGCTTCAAGTCCGCTCGGAAAACTATCACCGGCAAACGGGTGGGAATAAAAGGAACAACAAAGATCAATCTCAAACTCGTAAATTTTCCGTTCTGGCCGGCAAATGCGTGGAAATAAAAGGGACATCAAAGCTGGGAAAACACTTGGCCGATCCGCCCTTGAATAACCAGATCCGCTTCCTCGTCTAGGGACAAGGTGGTTTGATTCACCACTACCAGATGATTACCTTGGAAATAGCGCAGCAGGCCGGCCGCCGGGTAAACCGTAAGAGAAGTGCCTCCCACAATGAGCAGATCCGCCTGGCGGAGAGCGTCCACCGCCTTTTGCAGTACCTCCTGGTCCAGGGCTTCCTCGTACAGCACGACGTCTGGCTTGATTACGCCGCCGCAGTGATCACAAAGAGGGATTCCGGAAGAATGGAGAAGATATTGAGCGTCGAAAAGCTTTCCGCACCGGCGGCAGTAATTCCGATGGACGGAACCGTGAAGCTCCAGTACATTTTTGCTGCCCGCTTTTTGATGCAGGCCGTCAATATTCTGAGTAATGACGGCCAGCAGCTGTCCCCGCCGTTCCCATTGGGCGAGCTTTTTATGGGCGGGATTCGGCTCCGCGTCCAGATACAGCATTTTATCCCGATAAAAGCGATAGAATTCTTCTGGATTCTTTTCATAAAAGGAGCGGCTTAAAATGGTCTCAGGCGGGTAACGATAGGCTTGATGGTATAGTCCATCCACGCTTCGAAAATCGGGAATCCCGCTTTCTTTCGATACCCCCGCGCCGCCAAAAAAGACAATGGCCCGGCTTTTCTCTGTCAGCTGTTTCAGCCTCGCAATTTCCTGGTCCATGTGAAAACCTCCTGTCCGTTTTATTTCAACTTCGTTTTTCGCTTTAACGCGAACCGCCCGAGCTCATTCCCCCGCGGAAATACCCTTTCCGTCTGGTGGCTGTTTGGCTGCCGCCGAAGGCAGCTTAAAAGAAAGATCCGGCTGTCCGGGCCTTAAAAAGAATTTTAAGAGAAAACCGGCGGGCCGCCTGTGTGAGAGGGCCTCCGCCGGTTTTCAATTTTAGCAGAATAATACGAGATAAACACCCCAACCGGTGGGCAAAGTCCCTTTTCCTGTCGGGCTTTCCGGTTTTGAAAAGGAAGAACTTCTTTCTGTCGGGTTTTCCAGCTTTGAAAAGGAAGAATCTCCTTCCTGTCAGGCTTTCCAGCTTTGAAAAGGAAACTTCTTTCTGTCGGGCTTTCTGGCTTTGAAAAGGAAGAATCTCCTTCCTGTCAGGCTTTCCAGCTTTGAAAAGGAAGAGCCCTTTCCTGTCGGGATTTCCGGTTTTGAAAAGGAAGAACTTCTTTCTGTCGGGCTTTCCGGTTTTGAAAAGGAAGAGTCCCTTTTCTGTCGGGCTTTCCGGTTTTGAAAAGGAAGAACTTCTTTCTGTCGGGTTTTCCAGCTTTGAAAAGGAAGAATCTCCTTCCTGTCAGGCTTTCCGACCTTGAAAAGGAAGAGCCCTTTCCTGTCGGGATTTCCGTCTTTGGAAGGAACTTTCCGTGCTATTCTTATCTGATGTTGTGAGAAAATAGCGTTTGATCCGGCTCCCCTGGGTCTGGAGAGGAAATCAGCGCTCCTCTGTTTCCGCCTTCCGATTTGGCGGGGGCATAAGCGATGCTCCGCTTTTTCTTTCTCAGCCCTTAAAAAGCCGGCTTATTGATTTTCCGAATTCTCATCCAACAGGGCCAGATCGATGTCCGAAATGGGAAGTTCCAGGGTATCGCGACGAAAATCAATAGAGGCATCAATGCCTTTCGGTTCGTCTTTGAGACAGATACCGGCGCAGCTTGCCAAAAGCAGGGCCACCTGGACCGCCAGCAGGGCGTACAGCCCGACCTGATAGACGGCGCCTAAATAGGCCTGCTCCACGGCGGGAAACAGATATTGAGATAAGAGCAGGGTCAATCCGCCGGAAGCGGCGAAGAGAGTTACCGCGTACCGAATTTTGCTTTCCAACAGAGCCACCAAAATTCCGCTGACGATGATCGGCAGATAGTAAATAGCGTCGGTTAAGATTCCACTGGGAGAGCCTGTCATAAAGTGTTCGGAGATCTGAGTCCAAAGGCTGTCGGTGGCGCCATAATTTTCAAAGGCGGGCAAAAACAGAGCGGCCAGAGCCATTACGTCCAGCAGAATTACAGCGATTTGAATTATTCTTTTTCGAACCATAATCACCCTCCAAACAGGTTACAGGGCTTCCAGGGCTTTTTGCGCCCAGGAAGCGCCCACTTTTAAAAAGCCGGCAGGCGGCACAACCTGACCGCTGTAACGCTTGGCTACTTCCTTGGATTTCTCATACGCCTCCATACGGGTGGTTTTGTGGTAGGGTTCGCCGGTATCCTTTACGAAAAACGTAAAGGCCAAATGTCCGGTTTCCCCATCCTTGGCGCAGAAATAACCTTTCTCAAGTTCCTTACCGTGCTTTTTGAGAGCCACCTTGGACATCGCCAGTTTGGTGAGTTCTACCGCCCGGTCATCCAGACCGTTTTCGAAAATTAAAATCTTTTCTTTCAGTTCGTTTAAATCCGTAACCAGACGTTTGGTAACGCCGCCAAGCTCCGGATAAAGGTTCTCTGTTTCTGTATCGTTCAGGCTTTCCTGTTTCGCGCCGGGCACCAGGTAAACCATGAATTTATTGGCCATATCATGATATAAACAGGGGTAACTGAGCAGCGCCTCATGGCCGCACTGGGGGCATGTCCATGTGAACAGGCTTTCATCCAGCACAGATTCCCGCAGTTCCTGATCCAGGGTCACGTTGACGCTGGCCCACATTTTCACGTCCACCTTTTCGCCGCAGGCGGGACAGGTAATTTCTTTTTTGATAGTTCTGGACATGGCAGCTTCCTCCGCAATTGATAACTATTATAATTGGTTTTATTGTAACACAGAAACGGGCGGATGAAAAGCAAATAATCGAGTTAGTTATTGACCTTGTCAAAAAAACATGACATAATGATGGTACGGACAGAAAGGGGGCCTTGGAATGAAGGAAGACAAACGATCAGAAGAGAAAAGAATCCATCTCTTTACCAAGATCGGATATTTTCTGCTGACCAAGGGAAACCGGTATCTGAACGGATTTTTTCTGCTGGCGGCTTTCGCCCTGAGCGGCGTTTTTTTTGTGCTGGGTGCCAAACAGGTGGCGCCGGACTTTTCCTATGCGTCCCGGGTCAACGACGCCCTGCGGCAGGGCGTAGAGTTTGTGTCCAGAGACGACGCCCTGGCGGCCTGGCAACAGGCGTGGCTCGCTGTGTTTCTAAGTCTGTTCTGCCTGGGAGTCATGGCGGCATGCGTCATGGTGGGCATAAAAATGATCAAAATCATACTGGAATTTCAGCGCCGCGGCAGGACTTTGTAGCCTTTTTCCAGGAAATGCTATAATTTTTGTTTTTAGTGAAGTATAATAGAAGAAACTAAAAGGCGGTTTGCCATAAACGGAGGGATCAACTATGGATTTTTTAAATACGATTAGCTGCGCTGTTGCGGCCGCGTACGAAGCGGTCGCCAACCGGAACCGGCAGGCGGCGGTCAACAACCGCTTAAAGGCTATTGTCCGCAGCGAAATGAGCGCTATCAACCGGGCGTATATTGCCCTGGGAAAGCATTTTTATAACGATCTGCGGAACCAGGCCACCGGTGACGAGGCGGTTTTATGCAACGCCATCGATCAGGCGAAAGAGAGGATTCTAAAAGCCCGCGAGAAGCTGGCGGAAGAGAGTCGTACTACTAAGGGAACTGGAAAGGCGGAGGTAAAAAACATTCGGGCCTGGGAGGCGGACGAGGAGAATGACGATGTTCTCACGGAAAAGCTGAAGGAAAGTCCAGTGTATCATCCTTTTGTGGCGCAGGCTCAGGAAGCGGAGGAGGATTCAGAGACAGAGGAGGATCTGAAAATGCCAAAGCCTTACGCAGGCGGCGGGGAATAAAGGAGAATTTCTGATGAAAATTCTGGTTGCGTGTTTTTCCCTCACCGGAAAAACAGAATTGATTGCGAAAAAGCTGGCCAAATCTCTTGGCGCCGATTATGTATCCCTGGAACCGGTCAAATGGAGATCCAGGTTTGCCGCTTATACGGTAGGACTGTTTTTGGCCCAGCGCCGAAAAGCGGTAGAGATTCTGCCTCTGGATAATGTGGATGTAGATTCTTACGACTGTGTGGTGGTCGCCGGTCCGGTTTGGGGCGGCGCCCCCGCTCCGGTTCTCAACGGGTTTATTCGTCAGTACCAATTAGAGGGAAAGCAAACCTATGGATTGCTTTCCTGCGGCCTGGAGGGGAAAACCGCCTCGAAGCTGCTGCGAAGAGAATTGGAGGAGGCCGGTACCAGGTGCCGGTCCATCATCACGGTGAAAGCGGAAGATGAGACCCTGGAGGCTTTGGAAAAGGGAAAAATTGAGTTCCTGATGAGTGAAAACGGAAAAATTGTTTTACAAATCAGTGAGAACCACCGCAGGAAAAAGAAATTGACAGAAAATCAGGTTCAGGAGATGCGGGATATGATCGAGGCGGCGGAGACCGACGACAGCGCCAAGAAGCCTGCTTCCTCCCCCGAGAAAGATAGCGTTGCCCAGCAGGAGCGGGGGGCTGAAAAGCCGGAGGAGCCGGCGGAAGAGCCTGTCGTTTCTGAAGAGACGCCTGCCGCCGCGCTTGACGCGGAAAGCGTAAAGGGAGAGGCGCCTGAGCCAGATCAGAAAGATGTCTCGATTCCGGAAGAGGAGCAGGCCCCTGAAATGGTGGGTTCCAAAGAGGACGAGCCCCGGGCGACGAAAGAAAAAACCGCGGCGCCGGATTCTGCCTGCGGGGAGGAAAACGGTGATTCCCATTTGGAGACCGCAAAAGCGGGGACTGAGGCATCAGCGCCGGAAGGAAACGAGGAAACCACCGGGCAGGTCAGGGAAAAGGAAGCGCAGACCGACGTTTCAGCGGCTGAACAGGAAACGGAAGCCGGCGGTGATCAAACAGAAACTGTCAGGCGGCCCGCTGATCAGATGGATGCCCAAGAAGCCGCGAAGAGCCCAGACGGCGAGGAGAAACCCTCGGGCGACAGCCAGACCGGTGATCCGGCCGGAGACGGGGCGGCAGAAACCTTAGGAGCAAAGGGTCGAAGAACATCTGGAAGAGGGAAGAACGCTGAGAAGTCGGCGGAACCCGCGAAGGAGACGGGCGGCAAGGGCTCGGAAGAAGGCCAAGAAACCGGCGGAAAGCCGAAAAAAACAAGAAAAGGGAGAAAACACAATGAAGAACCCAGTAGTGACGATTGAGATGGAAAATGGCGGCGTAATGAAGGTGGAGTTGTACCCTGAGATCGCCCCGAATACCGTAGCGAATTTTATTTCCCTGGTGGACAAGGGATTTTATAACGGGACTATTTTTCACCGGGTTATTCCCGGCTTTATGATTCAGGGCGGCGATCCGGAGGGCACCGGCATGGGTGGCCCCGGATACCGGATCAAGGGAGAATTCACCGCCAATCGGTTCCAAAACGATTTAAAGCATACCAAGGGTGTGATTTCCATGGCCCGCGCCGGCCATCCGGACAGCGCCGGCTCCCAGTTCTTTATCATGGTAGATGACGCTCCCCATTTGGACGGCCAGTACGCTTCTTTCGGCAAGGTGATAGAGGGCATTGAGGTGGCGGATCAGATCGTGTCGGTCGCCACCAATTATAACGACCGGCCTCTGGATGAACAGAAAATGAAATCCGTTACCGTGGAGACCTTTGGCGAGACCTATCCTCAGCCCCAAAAGGCGTAAACAGACCTTTCCCGCCCAGGAACGGATCTTTTCCGCCTAGGAACAGATCTTTTCCGTCCAGGAACAGACTCTTCTCGGCTGGGAACGGATCTTTCCCGGCTGTCGCGTGTTTCGGCAAAACAGGGGCAAAAAGTCAGAAGATTTCTTAAACTTTCCGGTAGCGTCTGTTAGGGGCTGTCGCCGCGCAAACGCTGAGAAAACAGAGGGCATACAAAACAAAAAAGGGATGCGAATGTTCGCATCCCTTTTTGATTGGCGAAACGATCGGCGGAACCGTTACCCTTTTCGATCCGGTGAAAACGAGAGAAGGAAAACCTCCGCCCAGGAACAGATCTTTCCCGGCTGGGAACAGACCTTTCCCGCCCAGAAATAGACCTTCCTCGGGTGGGAACAGACCTTTTCCGCCCAGAAATGGACCTTTCCCGGTGGGAACAGGGTTTGTCGACCTTCCCGGAGAAGAGCAAAGGAAATACAGGGGGTTCATGGAGGCCTCTCTCTTGGTTGGGATCAATCCTCCGCCCAGTCTTTGGCTCTGGTAACGGCTTTTTTCCAACCCTTCAGCAAAACTTCCCGTCGATCAGCTTCCATATTGGGAGTGTAAACCTTATCAATAGCCCAAAGCTCCTTGATCTGCTGCAAACTATCCCAGGCGCCGGTAGCCAGTCCGGCAAGATAAGTCGCGCCTAAAGCGGTAGTTTCCCGGATCATCGGCCGGCGCAGAGACCGATTCATAATATCAGATTGGAACTGCATCAAAAAGTCGCTGCGGCTGGCGCCGCCGTCAACCCTCAGCTCATGGATCTCCAGACCAGTGTCAGCGATCATGGCGTCCAGAACGTCTTTCGTCTGATAAGCGATGGCCTCCTGGGCCGCGCGGATAATATGGTTCCGGTTGGCGCCCCGTGTCAGGCCTACGATAGCGCCTCTGGCGTACATATCCCAGTAGGGCGCTCCCAGGCCCGTAAAAGCGGGCACAATGTAGACGCCCGCCGTATCGTCCACTTTGGCGGCGAAATAGTCAGCGTCAGGCGCCTCGTCGAACAAACGAAGTTCGTCTCGCAGCCACTGGATTACGGCGCCGCCCACGAACACGCTGCCCTCCAGTACATAATGCAGATCTCCGGGAAGACTGGCCGCGATGGTGGTCAGCAGCCCATTTTGTGACACGTATGGCTCGGAACCGGTGTTCATCAACAGAAAACACCCAGTGCCGTATGTATTTTTCGCCATTCCCTTGTCAAAACAGGTCTGCCCGAACAATGCGGCCTGCTGGTCTCCGGCGATTCCGGCGATGGGGACTTCCACACCGCTGATATTGTAAGTGCCGTAGACCTCGCTGCTGGAACAGACCTTCGGCAGCATGCATTTGGGAATCTGCAGCTTTTCCAAAATCTTGTCGTCCCAGCAAAGCTTATGAATATCAAACAGCATAGTTCGGGAAGCGTTGGTATAATCAGTGACATGAACTTTGCCGCCGGTCATGTTCCAAATTAGCCAGGTATCTACAGTGCCAAACAACAGCTCGCCGCGCTGAGCCCGCTCCCGGGCACCCTCCACGTGATCCAGAATCCACTTGATTTTGGTGCCGCTGAAATAGGCGTCAATGATGAGGCCGGTGGTTTCCCGGATATAAGGCTCCAGGCCCTCAGCCTTCAGTTTTTCACACTCCTCGGCGGTGCGGCGGCACTGCCATACAATGGCGTTGTAAATGGGACGGCCAGTATTTTTATCCCAGACGATGGTAGTTTCCCGCTGGTTGGTGATACCGATGCCATAAATTTCCTCGGGAGAAACACCGCCTTTTAGCAGAGCTTCTGTCAAAACGGAAATCTGGCTGGCGTAAATATCCATTGGATCGTGCTCAACATAACCGGCTTTTGGATAATGCTGGGTAAATTCCTGCTGCGCCATAGAAATGATATTTTGACTGCGGTCAAAAATAATCGCTCGGGAACTAGTGGTTCCCTGGTCTAATGAGACCAGATACTGCTTCATTGCGGTGACCTCCCTGATTGAAAATGAATTGAAATGGTTTTATAAGCAATAATTTAATTATAGCTTTTTTTTTTAAGGAGACAAGATCCATTTTAAAATTTTGTCCCGTCTTTTTTAGCCCTAATAACAAATTTTCGATAATTTTCGACCTTTTATTGAAATTATTTTCTTTTGTGATAAAATAAATCACATAGAAGGCCGTTAAGCTACTTACTTTATATTCTACTTTTGCTATAATTTTGATCGGGGAATGTTGTGATACCATGAAAGCAATCGGTGCCGGACATAATATGGTGGATGTAAAAAAAATCAACCGAGGTTTAATTTTATATTTGATCTATCAAAACAGGGGGCTTTCCAGAAAAGCGCTGGCGGCGAAAACAGGGTTAACGCCGGCGGCGATCACGCTGATCATAGGAGATATGCTTCGAGAGGGCCTATTGGTAGAAACCCATACGGTTCACAATGGGAACGGTTTGGGAAGAAAGGAAGTCATTTTAAACATCAACCTGCATGCCTATGTGGCCTTGGGAATCTATATCGAGTCCAGCCGGGCAAAGATTCTGTGCTGCGATTTGTCAAACCGGGAGATCTTTCAAGCGGAACTGGCGGCGGAGAAGGAAAGGCCTTTTTCCAGCTTTTTGGATCAGGTAGGAGAAAAAATATCCAGTCTTTTGGAAAGATATGAAATCAAAACCCGCTACCGCCTGATTGGCGCAGGGGTGGCGTTTCCGACGGCGGGAAGCGGCAAGGAAGGCAAAATGATTTCGGAATATGAGAAAAGGGAAGGAGCGATCCGGGAGGCTCTGTCGAGAAAATTAGGCGTGGACGTTTGGGAGGACAGTCTGATCAGTGCTATGACCTCTGCGGATGTTTTCCTTTCCGGTTTGGCTGTGGGCCAAAATATTCTGTTTCTGAAATACGGCCCGACAATAGACGCGAGCTATCTGTCCCTGACCTATTATCCCCAGGAATACCGGTCGGCGCAGGTATGTCTGAATCACTTTTTGGTAGATCCGAACGGAAAAGCCTGTGCCTGCGGAAGTCGGGGCTGTCTGTGTACGCTGGCAGGGTTCCAAGAATTGGCGGAAGAGCTTCGGACGATTTATTCAGCGGAAAAAACACCGGAGCTTGTCCGGCTGACGCAGGGCCACAAAGAGCAGGTGGTAGGTAGCCGACTCCCTGAGTTTTATCACGCGGCCGACCCTGCGGTGCGGCAGGTGATCGAGAAAGGTGCTTTTTACCTGGCGATGACGCTGAAAAATTGCTTGATTATGCTGAATCTTTCCACAGTGGTGGTGTACGGCGATCTGTTTTTTGACCCGGAATATTGGGATTGTTTCAGTCGGTTTTTGGATGTTTTCCACTGTAGAGAGAAGATTCGCCTGAGTCAGTTCCGCAAGGAAATCGAGACAGAGGGACCGGCGTTTTCCATGGTGGGCCGGTTTTTTGCGAATGGTGGGTTTCTGGAAAAAGCAAAAAAGTAAGGAAGAGAAAGCTTATGGAAAAATTGTTGGTAAGCGGCTGTCTTTTGGGGATTCCGTGCCGCTATGACGGGAAAGAGAAAAGAAATGAGACGGTTTGCGCTCTGAAGGAGAATTGGGAGATTATCCCCGTGTGCCCTGAGGCTATGGGGGGATTAAAATCCCCCAGGGAGCCGTCGGAACAGCGGGTGATTGACGGCTGCCGACGGGTTGTTTCCAGAGACGGAAAAGACGTGACGGCGTTTTTTGAAAAAGGGGCGCAAAAGGTGCTGGAATTAGCCTTGGAAAATCGGTGTAGATTCGCTGTTTTGAAGGAAAACAGTCCCTCCTGCGGATGCGGTTGTATTTACGACGGCACTTTTACCGGCCGGAAAATTCCCGGAATGGGCATTGCCGCAGGTTTGTTGACGGATCATGGGATCACCGTAGTGGGCGAGCACAGCCTGGAGAAGCTGCCTCAGAGAACCAATCTTGGGAAAGATTGAAAAGGCGAGAAAGAATAAAGGAAAAAGAATAAGGGAGAAAGAACGCTGATCTTTCGCCCAGACCGGCCTCAGCGCCGCGTCCCAAAAGGGGAAGCGGACAAATCTTTGGAAACTGTAAATACCCTGAAACGACCCCAGCCTCAGGAAGAAATGTTTTATAGGAACCCTGATTTCCCCGCCTAAGGGGGCCTTGAGTTCCGCGATTCGCCGGACATTCCACG
>CAUFXR010000067.1 GCA_959596515.1 uncultured Oscillospiraceae bacterium | reverse complement strand
TAAGATGATCAGACGTCTGCAAAAAAGATATGCCTTGTCCGAACAGGGCGCAAAGGATTTAATCAAGGGTTGCTTCGCCTGCGTTCTGCAAAATATCTCTTTTATGTTCCCTGTTGGGCTGCTGTACTGCATGGTGAGCGATCTGATGAACGGCGATGTTCCGGAAAGCCGGCTTCCCTTCTACATTGTCGGCTGTATTCTCTGTGTGGGATTGATCCTGCTGACAACCTACTTCCAGTATAACGCCACTTATTTTGCCACCTATACGGAAAGCGGCGTGCGCCGTATTACATTGGCGGAACGGCTGCGGAAAATCCCCCTCTCCTTCTTCGGAAAGAAAGACCTTGCGGATCTTACCAGCACCATTATGGCGGACTGCACCTTTTTAGAGCAGAGCTTTTCCCACTTTATCCCGGAGCTTGCCGGATCCATCATCTCTACGGTTTTGATTGCCGTCAGCCTGTTCTTCTACGACTGGCGTATGGCGCTGGCGGCTCTTTGGGTGATGCCGGTGGCGTTTGCCATTGTAGGTTTTTCTGCAAAGGTACAGGAAGGATTTAATCAGAAGTCCATGGATGCGAAAATGGCTTGCGCGGACGGAATTCAGGAGTGCATCGAAACGGTACAGGATCTGAAAGCCAACAACGCTGAAAAAGAATACCTCAAAGGGTTGGAAAAGAAGATCCGCGCAGTGGAACACCGCTCCATTCTCAATGAGTTCGGTTTGGCGGCATTTGTAGTATCCGCATCCCTTGTGTTAAAGCTCGGGATTGCCACGGTCGCACTTACAGGCTCTGTTTTGCTGATGCAGGGCAGTTTGGATATTTTGACCTTCTTCCTGTTCCTGCTGGTGGTTTCCCGGCTCTATGATCCCTTGCAGGGTGCGCTGCAGAATCTGGCGGCGGTAATTTCCACCCGGACAAATATCGCCCGTATGAATGAAATCCTTGACCATCCCATCCAGCAGGGCAAAACCAGCCTTTCCAATCAGGGGTATGACATTACCTTTGACCATGTTGGGTTTGCCTACAACACCGGAGAAACGGTTTTAAAGGATGTCAGCTTTACTGCCAAGCAGGGAGAAGTAACCGCGCTGGTGGGCCCCTCCGGCGGCGGCAAAACAACGGTCTCCCGTCTGGCAGCCCGGTTTTGGGATGTGAGCCGGGGAAAAATTACGGTAGGCGGTATGGATGTCTCGAAAGTGGATCCGGAAACGCTGCTTTCTCTTTACTCCATTGTGTTTCAGGATGTTACCCTGTTTGACAACACCATACTGGAAAATATCCGTATCGGTAACAAAGACGCCACAGATGAGGAGGTTCTGGCTGCGGCACGTCTTGCCAATGTGGATGAATTTGCCGAGAAGCTTCCTGATAAATGGAATACTAACATAGGCGAAAACGGCTGTGAGCTCTCCGGCGGAGAACGCCAGCGGATTTCCATTGCCCGCGCCTTCTTAAAAAACGCGCCGGTCATCCTTCTTGACGAAGCCACAGCCTCCCTGGATGTTGAAAACGAAACGCTGATTCAGACGGCTCTGTCACGGCTGATCAAAGACAAGACCGTTCTGGTGATCGCACACCGGATGCGCACGGTAGCCGGTGCGGATAAAATCGTCGTGCTTTCCGATGGTATGGTAGCGGAAGAGGGCGATCCGGATACCCTGCTCCGGCAAGACGGTATCTATACCCGCATGGTAAAATTACAGACAGAAAGCCAGAACTGGACGCTGGCATAGTGTGATTTCCTGATGCGGAAACAAACCGGATGACAGGCAAATGCCGCACGCAAAATATAACTGCTTTTGTGTGTGGCTTTGTCTGTATCCGAAAACACTTTCGTGCAGTATCTTGACAAAATGAAGCATGGTATGGTAAAATCAATTAGTTAGAATCAACTAACTATTTTTTATTTGTTATGGTTAGCCTACGCTAACTATGTGAGGATAGTATGATGATAAAAGTAACAATGAAAATCGATGGAATGTCCTGCGGGATGTGTGAGGCCCATATAAACGATGCGATCAGAAAAGTATTTTCTGTTAAGAAAGTGGCTTCTTCTCACAGAAAAGGGATTACGGAACTGCTTATACAAGACCCCGTTGACACGCAGCTGCTGAAACATGCTGTGGAAGAATGCGGGTATAAGGTGTTGGATATTCGTTGTGAACCTTATGAAAAACAAGGTTTTTCCCTGTTTAAAAGAAAATAAATGAGGGTGAGAAGACATGCCTTTTGAATTATGGCAAGGGCTGCTGATCCCCTTTGCCGGGACGACGCTCGGCGCAGCCTGCGTCTTTTTTATGCGGAACAATTTGAGTAAACTGGTTCAGCGTGCGCTTACCGGTTTTGCGGCAGGGGTTATGGTGGCGGCTTCCATATGGAGTTTGCTGCTCCCTGCCATGGAACAGGCATCAGATATGGAACGATGGTCCTTTGTGCCAGCCGTCGCGGGGTTTTGGCTCGGTATCTTATTCTTACTGGGATTGGATCGGCTGATCCCGCATCTGCATCGCGGCAGTTCAGAGGCCGAGGGCGTCAAAAGCAGTCTTAGAAAAACAACTATGCTGACTCTGGCGGTGGCGCTGCATAATATTCCGGAAGGGATGGCAGTGGGCGCGGTCTATGCCGGGTGGCTCTACGGGGAAAGTGGGATCACGCTGGCGGGGGCGTTGGCTCTTTCTCTGGGGATTGCCATTCAGAACTTCCCTGAAGGCGCGATTATATCCATGCCCCTGAAAGCGGAGGGGCTCTCCAAACCCCGCTCCTTCCTGTATGGGACGCTGTCCGGTGCAGTGGAGCCGGTAGGCGCCATTCTGACCATCCTGCTGGCTGGTATTTTAGTCCCGGTGCTGCCCTATGCCCTGAGCTTTGCCGCCGGAGCGATGATCTATGTGGTAGTGGAAGAATTGATCCCGGAGATGTCAGCCGGAAGGCACTCCAATGTGGGAACCATTCTGTTTGCAGTTGGTTTCACCCTTATGATGACGCTGGATGTGGCGCTGGGTGCTTGAGTGCGATGATACCTAACCGAATTTTTCCCGCTTGGAAGACGAGTAAATGATAGTGATGGGGGATGTGTATGAACTGGATGCGAACGATATTAGACGGATTTGCTATGGCAGCCTATTTTAATTTATTTGCTGCTGCCGTGGCACTATACAATCCCCGACTGATGTTTCCCAGCTACCCGCCTGCTATTATCAAGAACGCGCCGGAACCACCCTCAAAAACAGAGAATCGTTTTTACTGGCTTTGGATCTGTTTTGGGGAGCTGCTGCCTCTCCTGCTTTATGGCGCGGTCAGTACCATGGAGGGCGGGACAACAGGATTCTGGCGTCTGGCCCTGACCGGGTATATCCAGTGGATGATGGTTAATTTCTGTGACCTGTTTTTTCTGGATTTCTGGCTGATTCAGAGGAAGGCGAAAAGCCGGTTTATCATCCCGGGAACGGAGGGACACCCTGGTTATGCGTTCAAAGCCTGGATGAAAGACTACGCGCTGCCGGAGCATCTGTTGCAATGGCCATTGCTCCTGTGTCCCCTGATGGCGGCGGTGCAGGCAGGGGTAGGAGCATTGTTGATGAGATTATAAATATACGAGGAGATAATGCAATGAACAAGAAAGAATTAAAACAGGAGAATATTCGACTTGGAACTCACGGGGAAGACTACGGAAGCTGGATGTCCAATCCCGTGTTCTATATTATCGGCGGCATCACGGCTCTGGCCGTGGTTTTGGCCGTACTTTCTTTTTCGGTGTTCCACATCACGGTTCTCGGTGTTCTGTTCTCTGTTGTTGCGGCGGCGCTGATGGCCCTGCTGGTCTGGATCACATGGATCAGGCGCCAGTATGCCTTTGGCGGCGGCGGGATCATGGAACAGGTACACCGGGTCGTTCTCTCTCATCTGGACTATGACGGCCAGGGCAGTCTCTTGGAAGTCGGCTGCGGCTCCGGGGCGCTGTCAATCCGTGCGGCCCTGACCTGGCCGGAGACAAAGGTCACTGGCATGGACTACTGGGGAGCTGTTTACAATTACAGCAAAGCCCTCTGTGAGAAAAATGCTGCAAGTGAAGGAGTGGCCTCCCGGTGTGTGTTCCGGCATGGCGACGCCAATCATCTGGATTTCCCCGATGAGAGTTTTGATGTGGTCATCAGCAACTATGTCTACCACAATATCATGGGAGCCGATATGCACAAGCTGCTGCTGGAGAGCCTGCGGGTGCTGAAAAAAGGCGGCGTCTTCGCTCTGAACGATGACATGAAGCCCAAGCTGTACGGCGATATGGATGCCTTCGCCCAAAAACTGCGGGAGATGGGCTATCAGGAGGTCCAGCTCATTGATACCGCGGAAGAAGCCTTCGGCTCCCACCGCCGAGCAGCTATGATGATGCTGGGGTCTTCCCGGCTGCTTGTGGGCAGAAAGTAATGTATCAATACAGGAGGTTTGGCTATGTCCAAGTTAGGCGTTGTGGAGGATACCCTGTTTGTCCCTATGCTGGGCAGGATCTATGCCAGTGAGCACTGTCCGCAGATCATATATGATAAAAAGGCTCTGGAATTAAAAGAAAAGCTTTCACCCGACCTGTTGGGAAACGGCAGTCAAAGCCAGTATACCCTGCTGGCTTCAGCGGCTCGCTCTGCCAATATGGATCGGTTTATTCGGGAGTTTTTAATGCGCAAACCGGATGGCGTGATCGTCCAGCTGGGCTGCGGACTTGAAACAACTTATTACCGCTGTGATAACGGAAAGACGCGCTGGTATGCCGTTGATTTGCCGCATGTCATTGACTACCGGCGGGAACTGCTCCCGGAGCCGGAACGGGAAACCTATCTTGCCGGAGATGCCTTTTCCAAGGACTGGATCAGGCAGGTTCGCACGGATTTGCCCGACGCCCCTATCCTTGTTACCGCAGGCGAGCTGTTTCACTATTTTGAGGAAGATAAGGTTATTTCCCTGTTTCGTATGCTCAGACAATTCGGAGATATAGAAGTCGTCTTTGATACAGTGAACAAAAAAGGCATGGCTATGATGCAAAAGAAGTACATGAAACAGGTAGGCCACGCCGATGCACAGATGTTCTTTTATGTAGATTCGGCAGCGGAACTGGCCGGAAAGATCGGCGGTGGGCCTACGGACATTATGGAAGAGCCTTACTACCGTTATATTCCCAAAAACGGCTTAAAACTATCCACCAAGGTTAGTATGGCTGTTTCTGACCGGTTTTGTATGGTGAAGATGATTCATTTGATTTTATAGTGTTTTTACCTTAAGGAGGTGTTCGCTTGCCGTATTTTTCAAAGCTATATCAGACCGAACTGCCACACCGAGCGGTGTCCGTGTATATTTATCTTTCTGACAGGGCGAATAAGGACGGCGAATGCTGGCCCGCTATCCCGACCATCGCAAGGGAACTGAAGTTGTCGCAGTCCACCGTCCGCAGGGCGCTATGGGATCTGAGAAAAGCGGGGTTTCTTGAAACCGAGCAGCGCTACCGCACCAAGGGTGGTAAGAGCAGCCTGCTTTACAAGTTAAAGGGCGGATAATGTCCATAAAAAATATACCTGCCGCCAGGAGGGTACTATGCCCTTTTGGTGGCAGGTGGTACCTGTCATGATGACAGGAGAAGGTGAACAGCCCACTCTAAGAATATCTACAACAGAAAAGAAAGAGGATTTGAGATTATTGTTCCCAAATATTTAATGTAGCTGTTGTGAGTAAAAATCCGCTTTTTTCTTTCTGACGGTAACAAAGCCATAAGGATATCCCGGCTGTTGCGCTGAAACTATACGCTTTTTCAAATTCAAATAGAAAAGTTTAAGAAAAATCGCGGCTTATGTGCTTGTAAAGCTACGGATATTCGTATATAATGTAATTTGTATTGTTGTATCAACCGAAAGGGGGCGGCGTATGAAAGGCTATCTTTCTATCCGGGAAACTTCATATAAATGGGGCGTATCGGAGCGCCGTGTTAATCAGTATTGCTCACAAGGGCGCATTCCCGGCGCAGAGCGTTTCGGACGCTCTTGGGCGATCCCGGAAAATGCCGTGAAACCGGCGGATCCCCGGAAAATAAACCGTGCAGAGGAGAAAAAAGTATGATGTGTTGCTTTCAGCAGAAAACAAACACAGGTAAATTCCAACGAAATGCAGAGGAGGTCTCACCTTGAAGTCGCTTTTAAAGAAAATTCATATCCGTTTTTTCGACCGGCCTCTGGATTTTCGTGTCCGACTGTTTCACATATTGGCCTTCGGCGGCATCGCCATCAGTTTTTTTACGGTAATTATCAGCCTGATCATGGGCATGTGGAAAACTGCAGGGCTGGCTGCCGTTCTGATTGTCTTTTCCTTGGGTCTGATTCTGTTTACCCAGTGGACGGGAAAGTATCAGGCAGCTTACTTCCTCACCGTCACGGTCATTTTCATGGCTGTTTTGCCGATGATGTTCTTCACCTCAGGCGGTCACCGCAGCGGCATGCCATCGATCTTCCTTCTGGCCGTAATCTTTACGGTGCTGATGATAAAGGGAAAAGCGGCGCTCCTGATTTCCCTGCTGGAAATCGTGGAATATTCCGCCGCATGCATTTTTGCCTATTATCATCCGGAATTTGTAACCCATTATGAAACTGAAGAACAGATATTGGTAGACATCATATTTGCTTTCACCTGCGTCAGTCTGATTTGCGGCGTGGTACTCTTCTTTCATTTAAAAGAGTATGACCGCCAACGGGAGTTGCTACATGAGCAAAACAAAAAACTACGGCGCTACGACGCCTCCCGCTCCGTCTTTCTGACTACCGTATCCCACGAGGTGAAAAATCCTTTAAATGCCATCAATCTCTACGCCCGCGACACTTTGGAACTGATGAGCGAGGAAGTGCCGGATGCCTCGATGATCCAGAGTAACCAGCAGGTCATTGAAAAAATGGTGGTGCGCATTGACCGAATCCTAACCGACTTGAAAGATACCGTTGCCATCGAACAGGGGCGTCTGGCGTTGAACCTTGCGCCCATGCGGCTTAGTAAGCTGCTGAAGGAAGTTTCAGGCACGTACTTCGGCAAGGACGCTTCCGGCGGTAACGAGCTTGTGCTGGATATAGACGAAAGCCTGCTTCCCATCAGCGCGGATTACGCAAGGATCGTACAGGTCGTCACAAACCTGTTGTCCAACGCCATGCAACATACAAAAGACGGCAGGATTCGGATTTCCTTATTCAAACAAGACAGGGAGCAGATCGTTGTCATCGCCGATAACGGCGAAGGAATGAAGGAGGAAATACGGGAGCAGGTATTTAAAGGATACATATCCTCCGATAAGGAATACTGGCGCCACGGCATTGGCCTGTATGTATCCCACCAGATTATAGAAGCCCACGGCGGCAGGATCTGGATTGAAAGTAAATTAGGGGAAGGCACTACGGTGACCTTTACCTTGCCCGACGAGGAGAAATAAGAGATGAACAAGGAAAAACCCATCATTCTTGTGGTGGAGGACGAAACGGATGTATTGCGAATCAACGCCAGGATGCTGACACGCCGGGGATATACCGTGTACACGGCGGAAAACTGCCGTCAGGCATACGAGAAGCTGACGGAGCCGACGCCCGATCTTCTGATCTTGGATATCATGCTGCCCGACGGAAGCGGATACGATATCTGCGAAAGGTTCCGCAGCACGAGCGACCATCCGGTGATCTTCCTGACCGGCAAAGGCGAGACCTGCGATAAGGTCGAAGGCCTCGGGCACGGAGGCGATTATTATCTAACCAAGCCCTATGATCCGGACGAACTGCTGGCCGTAGCTGATATGCTCATCAAGCGTCACCTGCAGACAAAGAAAAAGCACGAACAGCTGACGAGAATCGTGAAAGGTTCCCTCGTTTTGGATATCCAGAAATTCAAAGCAACGGTGAACGGTATAGATGCTGAGCTTACCGTAAAGGAATTTGCGCTGCTTCTGCTACTGGTGCAAAGCGAGGATAAGGAGGTGCCTCCCCATGAGCTGTATGAAAAAGTATGGGGCGCACCCTCCGGAGAGGATATCCGCACCATACGGTTCCACATCAAGAATCTCCGCAGGAAAATCCACGCGGATGATGCGAATGATTATGATATCGTTTCCATATACGGGAAGGGGTATATGTTCACCACAGTGTGCTGAAACGAAAGCGTTCGAAATATGAGTTTTTCCTAACAATTCAAGAAACGGCATTTTTTCTGCTATGCTGATTACAGTAGCAGAAAGAATGCGCAAGGGCTCAGGACGGCGTTCGCTGCTCCGGGCCCTTTCTCTTTAAGGAGGTGCACTTTTGTCAAGGATATTGTTTGTCGGCGCAGAGCACACCATAACAGAAATGACCGGCAAGCTACTGAAAAGAAACGGTTTTGATGTCCAGTGTGCGGTTGGCCAAGAGAAAGCTTTCGCCGCGATTTGTACACAACGGTTCGCTGTGGTAATCGCAGATTTAGAAGAAAGCGTGTATGAAGGGATTCAATTTTGTCAGAAAATAAGACAGTGTTCAACAGCAACGAAATTTCTGCTTATTTCAGGAAACGAGAAGGACGAAGAGGCTGCCCTACTCGGAGGTGCGGACGATTGGCTCAAGAAGCCATACAGTATGAGGATATTGTACGCCAGGATTCGGGCTTTGCTACGGCAGTAATAGAGGAGGATGGAGTGGATGAAGATGGCAAGGAGGTTTATATGAAGGATCCGTAAGAGAGGAGGGCTACGCGGTAGACATCTCCCATCCGGGGGATACGGGTATCTATTACTTTGAGTAAGCAAGTAAGAAACATGATTTTAAGGAGGTATTTATGAAGACAAAAGTACTGAAACTGTGTTCCCTGCTCATGGCTCTGTTGGTCATGACGTCTCTACTGGCCGCTTGCGGTGATTCCGGAGCGGACGAACCGGAAGCCCCTGTTTCCCAGCAGGAAGGAAATGGCGCGGATGTCGATGAGAGTACGGAGCGGGACTTCTGGCTCGGCGAGTATACAAACGACAGCGGCACCCTGACCATTGACAATTCCGGCGGCACGTTTTACTACGCGTTGGGCTACATTGGCGAGAACGGCACTTCGGTTGCATCCGGTACCCTTTCGGAGGACAGCAGCGACCCATATGTGCTGGAGGAATCGGATTTCATTTTCACATACAATGAATCGGATAAATCTATTGAGGTTTCGCTCCAGGAAGGCGCGGCCGACATGGAGCATTATACCGGCCGGTATGACTACGTCGGTCCGGTGGGGGGCTCGGCCTCTTCGGGAGACGATTCAAAGCTTGATGTGGATGCCCCGGACAGTATCGAGGCGTGGTACGGCGAATATGAGGGCGACGCAGGCACGCTCAGCATTACAGATTCCCTGGAGGATATGGTCGATTTCACATTGGAGGCGAACGACGGCTCCTATATGTCCGGCACCTGGACGGTGAGCGATTCGGGTCTCGGCGTGATGGAGGACAGAGAGCTTTACGCTACCTATAATGTTGAAGACGGCTCTATCGAGATTACAGGCAAGACAGAGTCTGACAATGAGAACAATGCATCCTTTATCGGCGTTTACTATCCGGCAGAATAAAAATCAAATCAAAATTCATTTTAAAGGAGAATCTTTATAAAAAAACGCAATCTTGCACTATGTATTATCTTTTCCATCATTACCTTCGGTATCTATGGCATTTACTGGTTTATCAAAATCAACAATGACGCCAACGAGCTGGCGAATCCGCCGAAAAAGACATCGGGCGGGGTGGCTTTCCTGCTTACGCTCATTACCTGCGGCATTTACGGCATCTACTGGGCCTACAAAATGGGCAAACAGTTGGATTCGGCGCTTGAGCAGCGCGGTATGCCGGCAAAGAACGGCGCGGTACTTTACCTGATCCTCAGCGTGGTGGGACTCGGCTTTGTGGCATGGATTCTGATGCAGAATACCATCAATTCCATGATCTCTGATTAAAACAAAAACATAAGCTGCCTGTACTTTGTTTTTCAAATTGCCTGATGTGTGGTCATTTTCATCTGGCGGTCTAGGAGAATGAGAAAAAGGGATCGGGGCGGCAAGCTCAGCCTCTGCGCAAGGGCATCAGCCGTTACGCAGGGGCTGTCTTTTCAAGCGGCGGCTTGAATACAAACAACAACGCACCATTATGATGAAAAACAAGGCGGTGAACAAATATGGACAATAATCTTCAAAACACACAGCTTGACGATCAGAAGATGGAAAACCTGCGAAAGCGCATAAAACTATCCAAATACATAATGATTGCCGGCGGTGTATGCTTCGGTATCGTTGTACTCATGATTCTCCTAAACGGGGGCACTCTGTCTCTGAACTTCAAAACCCCCACGGGCGTAGTTGCTATTATTCTTATAATAGGCGGATTTGCGCTGCTTTTTACAGGGTTGGGGGTTAAGCAGAAGGCCGGCGAGGCGCAGAAGCACATTGCGAACAACTATGCACAGAGCGTGCTCGGCAGGGTGATGGATCGGCTGGATACATTTGACCACGGCAAGCATGTCGACAAATATTACATAAATCAGGATTTCGGTTTCCCGGAATACGACTGCACCGGCTTTTGCGGCGATTACGTCAGGGGCGTGCTCCGGGGAGTGCCTATGGAGTTTTGCGAGTTTGAGCTACAGGAGGAGCATGTGACGGAAGACAAGGACGGTGATACGGATGTCTCTTACGAGACCGTATTTTACGGCGTCATTGTTGTGTGCCGCCACAATCTTGCGCTGAGTGATGCGGTTGTGGCAACGCAGTTTAAAACTTACGAGAACGCCTACAAAGCCGATTCCGAAGCATTTTACAATACTTTTTCCGTCAGATGCAAGAGCGGGCAGGACGCGGCGCTGGCGTTTACGCCTGGTTACAGGCAAAAGCTGCTGGAATTGTCCGCAGAGAGAGGCAATCGGTTTGCCGTCCGCTTTCTTCAGGACGGTACGCTACTGCTTGTGATAAAGGATATGAATCTTTTCGAGATGGGCAAATCCGAAAATACGGCGCAGCTTGTCGAAAAGCTGGAAAAGGAGATGGTGGCCTTTACAAATATCCTTGATGCGCTTGCACTTCCAGCGCAAAAACTGAACGATTTTTAAAATGCTTAAAGGAGGGACTTGCGATGAAAAAGCTGATCGCTGCTTTTCTGGTCGCAGTCATTGCGCTGACTTTGGCCGCCTGTGCAAGCGAACAACAGAACAGCGATGTGCCCAGCAATACACAAAGCGAGGCGCCAACTTCCACTCCGGCCCCAGATGAGAGCGATACAGCCATATTCGCAGCAACCGAGGGCACGTGGCGTTTGGACGGCGAGAAGGGCACTGCCAGCATCTATATGGATGGCGAGGGCGGGTTCATCGCCTATTACGCCAGCGGCTCCGTAGAGGCTTCGGGATATCTGGAATATGTGGACGAGTATGAGGACAGCAACGGCCGATACGATATGTATGACGGCGAGCTTGGTTTAATAAACAGCTTCTACTTCGATTCAGATACACAGATCCATATGGGCAATAACGACGGCAATATTTATATCAAGGAAGGCGCGTAAGACGATACCGTGCAAGAAACCAAATTGAAATCTATCATATATTTAGGAGGTGTTTTTATGACCGGAATCATCATTGCGGCGGTCATTGTCGGCATTCTGCTGATCATCGGCATCTATATCGGCGCAACCTATAATGGGCTTGTGAAGCTGAAAAATTCGGTAGAAGAAGCGTTTTCCACAATGGACGTCTATTTGAAAAAAAGATGGGATCTGATCCCAAACATCGTGGAAAGCGTAAAGGGTTATGCAAAGCACGAGGCGCAGACGCTCCAAAACGTGATTTCCGCCCGCAATATGCGCTACGGCGATATGACGGAGGAGCAGAAGTTGCAGGCCAATACAGAGCTTGCCAGAGGGCTTGCCGCCATCCATGTGCTTGCGGAGCAGTACCCCGCTCTAAAGGCGAACCAGAACTTTCTTGATCTGAACAACCAGCTTCAGACAACGGAGGAGGATATCGCCAACGCAAGAAAGTATTATAACGCCGTTGTCCGGAATTACAACAATAAAATAGAGATGTTTCCGTCCTCTATTGTGGCAAATATGTTCAAATTCGGTAAGCGCCAGATGTTTGTCATAGAAGATGAGACGGAAAAGGAAGCGGTAAAGGTGCAGTTCTGATGAAAAAGTGTAAAGTATTTTTTTCTTTAATTGCATTGCTTGTGATGATGTCGACGGTGGTTTTTCCGGCGCAGGCGGCAGACCACCCAGAGGAACCTTATTATTTCACCGCTTATCATGTGGATATTGATGTGTCAGAGGATAATGTACTCAGCATTACGGAAGAAATAGACGTCTGTTTCAATGAGGAGGGGCGCGGTATTTACAGAAGAATCCCAACGCAGAACGATGTCGTGCGGGCAGACGGCTCCACGGCGGTCACACGGGCGAAAGTCCGGAATATTTCCTGCAGCGAGGATTATGAAAAATCAACAGAAAACAACTACACCGTTTTAAGGATCGGCGACGCCGATGTTACCGTTACCGGCTACAAGCATTATACAATCTCCTATGACTATGTGCTTGGGCAGGATGTGGCGGACGGCTACGATGAGCTGTACTTCAATATCATCGGCGATGAATGGGGCCTCTATATCGACAACGTGAGCTTTACGATCACCATGCCGAAGGAGTTTGACAGCAGCCTGCTGGGCTTTTCCACAGGCGGATATGGGTTTACCGGTTCAGATATCGTAGAGTATTACACCGATGGGGTGGAGATCGAAGGCTTTCTCTGGGAGGAGCTGGAGCCCTACCAGGCTCTGACCGTAAGGCTTGAGCTTGAGGAGGGTTATTTCTACTTCAACCAGGTTCTGCATATGATAAAGCTCAGCACCATGGTGATCATCCCTCTTGTGTGTCTGGCTTTTGTATTGTTCGTATGGATGAAATATGGCAGGGATAAGCAGGTCATCGAAACCGTTGAATTCTATCCGCCCGAGGGAATGAGCAGTGCAGACGTAGCGTATTGGTATAAAGGAAAGCTGCCCAAGAAGGACATTGTTGCCCTGCTCATTGAGCTGGCAAACGAGGGCTATATTGCCATCCATGACGGCGACGGAGCTGGCCAAGGGTCAGAATATACCATAGAGCGTATAAAGCCGTATCCCCATGATCTGGACGAGGATAAAAAAAGGTTTTTTGAAGGTCTCTTTGAAAGCGGCAAGGCCAGCGTTACCGGGAGCGATCTCAAGAACAAATTCTATCACACCCTGAATCAGATCTCCTCCAATTACGGGTATTCCGGGAAGAAAGGTCGCATACATTCGCTGACATCCACGCGGCTGCAGCTTCTCTGCTGGCTGCTTGTTATTGCCTGCTTCGTTCTTGATGTTGTGATCCTTTCCAACATCTTCGCCGGGAACGAGCGGTATCTTCCTTTTGCAATCGGCGTGGTGATCCTTGTCGGCGCATTCTGGCTGGCGCGTTACGTCCCCGGACGCACAGAAGAGAGCCACAGGAATCTGGAAAAGATAACCGGGTTCAAAAAGTTTTTGGAAACGGCGGAAAAAGACAGGCTGGAAATGCTTGTCAACGATAACCCGAAATATTTTTACAACATCCTGCCATATGCCTATGTGCTGGATGTGTCGGACAAATGGGTAAATAAGTTTGAGGGTATTGCCATCGAACCGCCCGAGTGGTACAGCGGACGTGATGTATTTACGGCTGCTGCCATGTGGCACGCCATGGATCGGACGCTGAGCAGTGCGGCCAGCGCCATGTCTTCCGCCCCGCGGCAGAGCTCGTCCGGCGGCGGGTCCAGCAGCAGTGGCGGTGGCGGCGTTTCCGGCGGCGGATCCGGCGGTGGCGGCGGCGGAGTCTGGTAAAGACCATGTTTTTAGCAGCCAAAAATTAATTACCATAAAGGGGGAATGCATATGGAGCTGTGGGCAGCAGGGGTCATATTGTTGGTGCTTTTGGCAGGAATCTTGGTACTGATTTTATGTGGAAAGAAAATTCATAAAGGCTTGCGAATCGCCGGGGTCTGTGTACTTGGCGCGCTGTTTGCGGCGGTACTGGGATATATTGTCCTTACCTTTTTGTTTTTGGACGCACTGGATTCTCCTTCCCTGGATGAGCCTACGGTTTCCGGGACAGTGTTATCTGAGGAACAGGCTACATTAGAGGAACGCAAAACACCGGTGCTTGTACCGGAAGACTACGATCTGCCGGTGAGCGAATTGTCGGATGTTCTTTAAATCTGCAATATGAGCAAATGCCGGTGTTTGATACGATAAACAAAACAGCAATACGGGAGTTCCTGCGTCGTTTTCCTTTGGAAGTTGAGAGGTACGCACAATGGTCAATAAAAACAGGGCGTTATATATCTTCAAATATTTGTGGGATCACACCGATGAGGAGCATCCCGCCACCACGGCGGATATCATAGCATATCTCGCCTCCCTGGGCATCTCCACTACCCGCAAGACGGTGGCAGAGGACGCTGCCGAGCTGCAAAACAGCGGCTTTGATGTGGTCTGCAACCGTAGCCGCCAGAACGAATACTTCATCGGGACAAGGCATCTGGAGCTTGCCGAGCTAAAACTGCTGGTGGACGCGGTGCAGGCAGCAAGGTTTATCTCCCCCAAAAAGAGCCGTGAGCTGATCGGAAAGGTGACGGGACTTATAAGCCCCCATCAGGGAGAGAGCCTCAGGCGCAGCCTCTTTGTGGACGGCAAGGTAAAAACAGGCAATGAGGCCGTCTATTATGCCGTGGACATCCTGCATACGGCGATCCAGCAGCAGAAAACCGTCATGTTCAAATATATCGAATACACCCCACAGAAGAAAAAGCGGTACAAGCACGGCGGACGTGTGTATGTCCTCTCTCCTTACGATATGGTCTGGAACAGCGACGCCTACTATGTGTGCGGCTACGCCGAGAGCCACGGCAAGGTGGTCACCTTCCGGGTAGACCGGATGTGCCGCCCGGAGCTGTCAGAGAGCGCCTTCTGCCCAAGGCCGGAGGGCTATGACATAGGCAAGTACTGCCGCCGTGTCTTCTCTATGTACGACGGTGCGGACTGCACCGTGGAGCTGAAATGCGAAAATAGCCTTATGGACGATATCGTAGACCGTTTCGGGGAGCAGGTACAGACGGGACGGTATGACAGCAGCCATTTCACCGCCCGCGTACAGGTATCGGTCAGCCCTACCTTTTACGCTTGGGTGTTCACCTACGGCGGGCAGATCGAAATTCTGTCGCCCGAACCGGTAAGACGGGAGTACGCACAGCGACTGCAGGCTGCCTTAAAACAAGCGAAATAGCAGGAGCAAAAATCGGGATGGGTTCTGAAACGCCCATCCCGATTTGACTTTTCCAAAAT
>CAUFXR010000066.1 GCA_959596515.1 uncultured Oscillospiraceae bacterium | reverse complement strand
CCAGTCGGGCCAGTAGCGCCGTCAGCGCCTGTGGGACCAGTAGGTCCAGTCGGGCCAGTAGCGCCGTCAGCGCCCGTGGGACCAGTAGGCCCGGTCGCGCCGCACCGAAAAGGGAAAATATTATATTGAGCGATAATATGCTATATTTGTTTTTGCTTCTGCGAATTTTCTAATGAATGATCGATTTCCTTTTGATACTCGTCGGCAAAACAAAACCGAATAGTGACGAAGCCGTGTTCATGAATGAAGATTTTATCCACTAATGCCGTTAAGATTTCCCGGGTAAGATTTGTAATGGTTCCGGTTTTGATAAAAGCTGCGATGAGCGGATCGCTTTCGGGGTGCAGAGCATGACTTTCTGCTTGTTCCTTTTGAAGGGTTAGAAGCATTTGTTTCAATTGAGTTTCTCGGGTTGTATAATGCTTTTTCAGACTTTGATATTCTTCTTGAGTTAAATTTCCTTTTTTCCAATCCTCATAAAGATAGCGTTTAAAACAACGGATTTCCTCCTGCTCTTTTAAATGAGCCTTGTACAACGACTCATAACTTTGAATCCGCGCTTCATCACTTGGTGTTTGTCGGAGCAAGCGGAGTGCTTCGTTTTTTTCCACAAACAGGGAAAGTTGCAATTGAATTGCGGCCAGCACGGCGGATTCCAACGCTTCGTGACGAATCCGATGACTGGTACAGCAATCAGAGCCGTAGTTTTTATAGGAACTGCAGATATAGTAGATATACTTTTTTACTTTTTTTTGGACTATGGCTTTCCCACAATCCGGACATTTTAAAAATCCAGAAAACAAGGAAACGTTTTTCCCTTGACTGGTCGGAGAAACACGGGTGCTTCGATTCAGGATGGCTGCAATTAATTCCTGTTCCTCGTTGGAAAAAATCGCAGGAATTCCATGCTCTGAGACAAACCACTCCTCCGGAGGCGTTTTAATTTGCTGGTGAATTTTATAGCTTTTTATCCGATAACGGCCTTGAATTAATGTGCCGGTGTTTTCCGGACGGGTCATAAGATATCGAACGGTTCTAGATGTCCATAGCGTAGAAGGCTGCCTGCACCCGGGAGAAAATTTCAGTCCATGGTTCGCCTTATAAGCTGTTGGGTTTGGGATTCCGCGAAGGTTTAGCATTTTGGCAACCTCGGGAGGGGTGTAGCCTTCCAAAATCCAGTCTTTCATCCTGTGTAAAATTTGCGCCGCTTCCTGATCCAGCAGTAGTTTATGATGGTCCATTGGGTCTTTTTTCCAACCATAAGCCGGGAACGCCCCGATGAATTTTCCTTGCTCGCGGAGCCGGTTAAAAGTACGGCGCACTTTAAAGGAAGTTTCCGCGCAATGCCTTTCGTTGAGCATGCTTTGCATGGGGACCTCCAGGCTGTAAATTTTTTCCGGTTCCAAAAAGCTGTCTAACGCCGGAAGCTGCACGGAGATAAACCGAATATCGAGGGCTACGAATAATCCCTGAACATACTGCATGGATTCGGAAATGTTGCGGGAAAGCCGGGAAAGGTCAGTGACCAAAAGCATGTTGACTTTTCCGCTGGCTAAAGCCCGAAGCAGACGTTTGAACTGAGGACGGTCAGAATCTGTGCCGGTATAATCCTCATCCTGGAACGTAGCGTAAAATAGGTACTCATTTTCTGTGTCTTGCGCTATCATCCGTTCCATGACCCCGTCGAGCACCACGTCTTGATTTCGGATGCTACGACTAAGATCTTCTTCGGTGGATTTCCTGAGATATTTCGCCCAGTAAAAGGTTCTTTTTCTAGGTTTAAATCTCTCTGCCCCCTGTGAATAAAACGCCATACGCTCACCTCGTGTTTTGATAGGAACCGAACATCGCGGAAAAGTCTCGAGCCGCAGTAGTGCGACTATTGAGATTTTCTGCGGATGAGAAGTTGTGAGAACACCTCCTGCAAAGAGGGAGAATCCTCCGCAAATTCCAGCTTGATTTTGATTTCCCCGCATCGAACGCAATAAGGATTCGCGGCGTGGCGTGAAAACGTTTCAAGCCGGATGGCTTTCGGAAGGGAAGGATCCATCGCAATTGATTGTAAATCTGTGAAAGAGTCTTCCTCTATGCTTTGAATATTCCTTTGGCGCATTTCGATAAGCTGGTTTTGTGTAAACATGCGAATACCCCCTTTGTGTCATATCCAATCATATGCGAGTAAGGGGATGTCCCATTTCCGAAAGAGGAATTTATCCGCTGCACTGGAACAGAAATTGAGCAGTGGCGCGGCCGCAGCCAGCTTGACCGTTGATTTTAAAAATGTTATAATATTTCAAATTTATATAGATTAAAAATCAGGGATTTTTATTGGATAACAGAACCGTTATTTTGCGAAATTCAGCAGGACAGCGGTTTTTTGTTGATGTCTAATTTTGTTGGGTTGCATGAGTCGCGGCTTTTTGATAGAATAAATTCTATAGTAATAATAAAAAAATAAACTTTGCTGTTTGAGAAAAATGCGATCTCGAAGGTCTAGTTGCTTCCACAGATGATGGAATAGTTCATGATAGCCGACGGGCAATTCCAACATAGGCAATATTTAAAACAGGTAAAATTAAAAAACTCCATTTTTCGGGAGGAGATATTTTTATGCAATCCTTGTTCAAAAAGCTTGTCGGTTGTGGAGCCGAACAGTTTTATTGTCAATTAAAAAAAGCCCTTTTAGCTGAGCAAAGTATGTTTATTGTGACCGCGAATCCCGAAACTTTTCAAATAGGTTCTCGGGAAGAATCATTTCATCAGCTTTTGATGGATCCTAGGACTGTTTTAGTCCCAGATGGAATTGGAGTGGTAAAAGCGGCCAAGATGTTGGGCTATCAGATTGAGGAACGAATTCCTGGCATCGAAATTGCAGGCGAGTTGCTGAAATATGCAGAGGAATTTGAAAAATCGGTTTATTTATTTGGTGCCGAGCCGCAAGTCATTGAGGCGATGGAACGGATTATGAAAGAAAAGTATCCTCACGCCAAAGTGGCGGGTGTGTGTGATGGCTACGTACAAAACAAAGATGAAATTTTTAAAAATATTTCGCGGCTCCAGCCGGACATTGTTTTAGTAGCTCTTGGTATTCCCGCTCAAGAAAAATTGATTTACCGCCATTTAAATTCTTTTTCCAAAGGAATTTTTGTCGGAGTCGGCGGATCTTTTGATGTGATGAGCGGCGCGAAAAAAAGAGCTCCTAAATTTTTTATTAAGCTAAATTTGGAATGGCTCTATCGTATTCTGAAAGAGCCCTCACGAATTAAGCGGTTTTATCAGAATAACTGGGGCTTTATGATGGAAGTTAAAAATTTAAAAAAGCGAGGGAAAGAGCATGTTTAAAGTAATGACTGTTTTTGGCACCCGGCCGGAGACCATAAAGATGGCGCCGGTGGTCAAAGAACTAGCTACCCGGGAAGGAATTCAGTCTATAGTATGCGTTACAGCTCAGCATCGGCAGATGCTGGACCAGGTTTTAGAAACTTTTGAAATCACACCGGATTACGACCTGAATATCATGCATCAGGGACAGACCCTTTCCGATATTACTTCCAATGTTTTGGCAGGCATGGAAACCGTTTTAAAAAAGGAAAAGCCGGATATCGTGTTAGTCCACGGCGATACGACCACTACCTTCGCCGGGGCGCTAGCTGCGTACTATCAGCAAGTTGCTATCGGCCATGTGGAGGCTGGCCTTCGAACCAATAATAAATACTCCCCGTATCCCGAGGAGATGAACCGGCAGATGGTGGGCGTTTTGGCGGATCTTCATTTCGCGCCGACCCAGCAAAGCAAAGAGAATCTTCTACGAGAGGGTAAGCCAGAGGATAAGATCATTGTTACTGGAAATACTGCGATTGACGCGTTGAAGCTGACGGTGACAAAGGAATACTCTAATGAGCTTCTTCAGTGGGCCCAGGGTAGCAGACTGATTGTCCTGACCGCTCATCGGCGAGAGAATCTGGGAGAGCCGATGTATCACATGTTTCGGGCGATCCAGGCGATTATTGATAAATACGGCGATGTAAAAATGGTTTATCCGGTCCATCTAAACCCATTGGTGCAAAAGGCCGCTCGCGATGTGTTTGGCGACAATGACCGGGTGAAGCTGATCGCTCCGATGGAAGTTGTGGAGTTTCATAATCTGTTGAATCACGCTTACCTGATCTTAACGGACAGCGGCGGTATTCAAGAGGAAGCGCCCTCCCTGCATAAACCGGTAGTGGTCTTGCGGGATACGACAGAGCGTCCTGAAGGTGTTGTCGCCGGGACCTTAAAGCTGGCCGGGACCAAGGAAGCAAACATCTTCCAAATTATGGACAAGCTCTTGTCTGATGGAGAGGAATATGAACGGATGAGCAAGGCGGAAAATCCCTATGGCGATGGCCTCGCCAGCAAACGGATTGTAGACGCGCTGCTTCAATGGTATGAGAACCGTCAAAAAAATTGCGAAGGATGATGGTATGGCAATCCCAAAGAAAATACACTATGTCTGGGTCGGCGGGCAGCCAAAATCCAAAGATATCCAGGCCTGCATGAAAACCTGGGGAAAACATCTGAAAGATTACGAGATCATAGAGTGGAACGAGAAAAATTTTGATATTGATTCCAGCCTCTTTGTGAAACAGGCCTATGAACAGAAAAGATGGGCTTACGTCAGCGATTATATTCGGGCGTACGCTATTTACCATTACGGCGGAATTTATTTGGATACCGATGTGCTGGTCTTAGATGACCTGACGCAGTTTTTGAATCATCGGGCGTTTGTAGGCTTTGAGAACAGCAAGTATCCTTTTACAGCGGCTTTTGGCGCGGAGTCCGGCCATCCTCTTGTAAAGGATATGCTGGATTTTTACGAGGGAAAAAGCTTTGTCTTTAATTCCCAGGATCAGCTGTCCCAGACGAATACTCGTTCGGTATCCGATATCTTAGTTGAAAAATATGGGTGCCAGGTCAATAACCAATTCCAGGTGCTGAGAGAGGATATTGCGGTTTATCCGGACGGCGTTTTATGTAACCCATCTGCGCGGTCGTCCACGATCCATGTGTTTACCGGTACCTGGATGGATGGGAAAAAACCTCTGGCGAGGAAATTGATTAAGCGCTTAAAACTAAACCTGACCACCGCGAAACGGGCAGATCTGTATAACCGGATTATCCGAAAGGATCGGAGTTGACAGTTATGAAGAAACTCGCTGTTTTTCAAAGCGACTTGAAAGTAGGAGGAATTCAGAAATCTCTAGTAAATTTTCTGTCTATGTTGCCTTCGGAAGAATTTGAGATTGAGGTGTTCTTATACGATAAGGAGATCTTTTATGATCTTTCCCAAATCGGTGGGAATGTGTCTTTTCATTTTTTGAAACCCTATGCTTATTGGAATAGGTTTATTTATTTCCGCATTCTTCGTTTATTTCATCGAAAAAAGCTTAGCGATAAAAAATATGATTTGGCGATTGATTTCAGCAGCTACCGAAATGAGTGTGCCATTGGAGCACTTTGCGTAGATGCGCCCAAGCGGGTTATGTGGATTCACAATGATGTTTCCATCAAAAGAAAAGAAGAATTGAAATACCGTATTTTGTTTCATTTCTTTAAGGGGAAATATCAGTATTTCGATAACTTCGCTGCGGTTTCCGCTGGAATCGTGGAACCTTTTACCCGCGAAACCGGTATCAACGCTTCGAAAATACAAGTAATCCCTAATTTTATCAATGTTCAGGAGATCCACCGGAAAGCGTTAGAACCAGTTCCTTTCCAAGTGGATCCCAACAAATACAATTTGGCTTCTATGGGAAGACTTTGTCATCAAAAGGGCTTTGATATTCTTTTGAACGAATTTTCCAAGGTGATTGTACTCCGAAAAGATATCCACTTATACATCATTGGCGATGGCCCGGACCGTGAGGCCCTTTTAGCTCAGTGTGATCAGTTCAATCTAAATGATTATGTTACCTTTTTGGGAAACCAGGAAAATCCGTTCCCTTATCTGGCCCAAATGGATGGATTTGTTTTAGATTCCCGGTATGAAGGGCAAGGTATGGTGTTGTGGGAAGCAAAAGCTCTAGGCCTTACACTTTTTTTGCCTGAACGGTTAGAAAAATATAATGCCGGCTTGTCGGGATGCAGAGATATGATTGATGCTTTGACAAACGCGCAAAAAGTGGAGCGCTGTGAAGACTCTTTAACGGATTATAATCAGACTGTTCTGAATGGAATACGGAACCTTTTTTGAGATAAGTTGCTTTTTTAATATTATGATATGTGAAAGGGTTAAAAATGACGGATACTCGAAAAATCAAAGGGCCGCTGCAAATACTTTTCATTATCTTTATTTTGATTCAGCCTTTTTTGGATGTTGTGACATCTTTGCAAACGCGGCAGGAAGTGAGCCTGACTTTAGGAGTTATCATTAGGCCTCTTTTCATGATTGGCCTAACTATATTTGTGTTTATCTTTATAAAAAATAGTAGCCGGATTATTTGGGCATGTAAAATTTATTTAGTTTTGCTTTCGTTATATTGTATCTTTTTCTGTGTGATGTCACTGCTTACAGGAGGAATATCCGGATTTTTTGAGAACACAAAAGCTGTGGTCAAAGTTTTTTATTTACCGTATATGCTGGTGGTATGCTATCTTTTGTACAAGCAGCTGGATGTTTCTATACCTCCGTTTATTTTATCGATAACTGTTTTTCAATATGTGGCGGTGATTTTTTTAAGCTTTCTTACAGATACAAGCTTTAAAAGTTACTCATTGGGAGAGTCAGGATATAATGGCTGGTTCTACGCCGCGAATGAAATAGGTGCAATTATTTGTGTTTTATCGCCGGTTGCGATCTATTATTTGATAGCCGCTCTTTCGGAAAAAACTAAAACAATAAGTTTTTATATATTCGGAACAGCCACGTTGCTTTTGATTTCTTTTGTGGCTTCTTTCATGGGAACACGAGTGCCGTTTTATGGTGTAACGGCTTTTGTAGTGTTATATACTGTGTGGAATATCGTTTTTTCCTTTTTTGGAGGGCAAGAAGGAAAGAAACGGTACCAGAGACAATTCTTGATCAGCCTTGGTATGCTGATTTGTATTGTGGCGCTTTATTTTGTCTCGCCCCTACAGACTAACCAAGAGAATAAAGAGATAAAATATCAGATGTCTTTCAACACTTCAACCAGCAGTGTGGAGAGTTCATCAACTTCAACAACCTCTTCAGCGACAGAATCTTTGGCCCCTGAAGTTGACTCCGAAGAAGACTCCAGCAAAACATACGAACTGTTGAATTTTATTTTAAATAATAGAATAAAGCTGTTGGAACCCGTTGCGGATGAATATTTTGAAGGAACCATTGGAGAAAAGCTTTTTGGAATAGGATATGTGGATATGACTGGCGAGAACCCGCAAATGGAAACTGCGGTGGAGATGGACTTTATAGCAGTGCTGTTGCGGCATGGCGTTGTGGGATTTTTCCTCCATATGATCCCGATAGTTATTTTTGTGCTATCTGCTCTTGCCCCGATATTCACTAAATTTAAGCGCGCGGTTTCTTCTGTGGCTTATTGCTCCATGCTGTACAGCGTTTTCATCGGATTAGGAATAGCTTTTTTTGCAGGACATGTTTTAGTTGCTCCAGCGGTTAGCATTTATATTGCTGTAGTTTTGGTGTTGCTTGAAAAAGAAAAAAATACTTTTACCTTGAAAGGAAAGGATAATGTTGAAACACATCCAAATCATGGAAGAAAATAAAATATTTTGTACCGGCTGCGCCGCCTGTGCAAATATCTGTCCCAGACAGTGTATTTCTTTTGAAGAGGATGCGGAAGGCTTTTGCTATCCTAAAGTGGATGAATCCCTCTGCGTTCAATGCGGCAGATGTACGGCTGTGTGTCCCGTTAGCCAAGAAAAGCCAGAGGATCGTCCAACAGACAGCGCTAAGGTCTACGCTTGCATTAACCGTGATGAAAAGGTTTTGAAAGAAAGCTCATCAGGGGGCGTGTTTTCGCTCCTAGCGGAAAACATGATCGAAAAGGGCGGTGTGGTTTTCGGCGCCGCTTTTGATGAAAACTGGAATGTACGGCACATGGCCGCTCAGACCAAGGAGGAGTGCCTTAGATTTCGTGGCTCAAAATATGTGCAGAGCGAAGTGGGAGACTCCTTTTCTCAGGCGAAAAGATTTTTAGATCAGGGACGTCCAGTTTTATTTAGCGGGGCCCCTTGTCAGATCGCCGGATTGAACCGCTTTTTGGGGAAAAAGTATTCCAATTTAATTACTTGTGATTTTATTTGTACCGGAATTCCTAATCCGAAAGCATTCCGCGCTTATCGGGATGATTTTGCCCAGCGGTTCCAGGAGCCTCTTACCGGTATTTCTTTTCGAGATAAAAAATATGGCTGGGATGCTTTCAGCATGGTTTTCAGGGGAAAATCCAAAGAATACCGGAAGATTCGTTTTTTTGATCCTTATATTCAGGCGCACTTTACTCATGTTTTTTTGCGCCCGGCCTGCTACCATTGTCAGTTTAAAAAGTGTAACAGCGAAAGCGACATCAAGTTGGCTGATTATTGGTGTGTGAATCGAGTTCATCCGGAACTTCCCTGGAGAGATGGCGTATCTCTGGTGCTGGTGGAAGGAGAAAAAGGGCAGGCGCTTTTTGACGAGATAGCGTCAAAAATGCGGGTGGTGGAGTCCAAACTGGAAAACGTGTATCAGACAAACGCTTCTTTTTCGACGATCGTGAAAGAACCCCCGGCACGCAAGGATTTTTTGAATGTGATTTGTCATACTGACTCAGCGCGTGAAATTGTTAAAGGATTGAAATCTTTGCCGAAACCGCCGTTAAAAGACAGAGTAATTACCAGACTGCGCTTTTTAAAACACCAGATGATGGCAAGAAAGTAGTGGGAGTAACAATGTTTGGAATTTTGACTTGGTATAAAGTCTATAATTATGGGTCGGTTTTGCAGGCTTATTCCCTAGTGTCAAAAATAAACGATTTAGGTTATTCTGCGGAGCTTATCCAATACTGTAGGGATGAAAATGTCATTTTTACAGGCCGGATTGATAAATTAACGGACACCCTACGGAGAATTCCCCCGGCTCTTGTCCGCCGCCTGTTCTGGAAACATTACAGGTTGAAGGCCAGACGGTTTGATTTATTCCAGGAAAAGGATATCCCCCAGAGTCAGGTTTATGTCACAGGAGAAGAAATCGCGCGGGACAGCGGACAATATGAAGCCTTCCTTTGCGGCAGTGACCAGATATGGACGCCTGGCGCTCGTATTTTTGATCCTGTTTATTTTCTGGGCTTTGTTCCGAAAAACATAGGAAAAATAGCTTACGGTCCCAGCATAGGTTATACCTATATTCCAGAAATAGTAAAGCCTAAAATGAAAGAGTTGATCGATCGGATCGATTTCCTATCGATCCGGGAAGAACACGGTGCCGCTTTGATTGAAGAACTATGCGGCAGACGGCCCGAGGTGGTTTTGGACCCTACTCTGCTGAAGACAAAAGAAGAGTGGGAAAAATTTTCTATTCAGCCAGAGCTTTCAGAACCGTATATTTTATGCTATTTTCTGGGCAACCGGAAGCCAGTGAGAGAATTTGCTTTGCGTTTGAAAAAAAAGACTGGTTATAAGCTGGTAGTTATTCCCGCGGTGAATCAAGACTTATTCTTTGGCGACATTCGAAAAATTGACGCAGGCCCCCGAGAATTTGTAGGATTGATTCAAAATGCCGCGTATATTTGTACGGACTCTTTTCATGGGACTATTTTCTCATTAAATCTGGAAAAAAATTTTTTCGCTTTGAAGCGCCACGAGGAAATTGACCCAGAAAATCAAAATTCCAGGCTTGTTCATATTCTTGCCCGATTAGGCGCATCCTCTCGGCTTGTGAATGATGAGGGCGGGGACGCTGATCTGACGCCAATAGATTATTCTCTGATCCGAGAACGGTTAGAAGAAGAGAGGAGAAAGTCTCTTGGCTATTTGACCGGTGCTTTGGATCACTATAAGGCGGTGGAATAAGAAAATTATGGCAAAAAGTCAAATTAAATCAGGAGCTGTTTTTTCATATCTTTCGATTTTTACTAATATTATCGTAGGACTTCTAGTCGCTCCGGTCATGTTGAAGTTTTTGGGAGATACGGAATGCAGTCTATATAACCTGATCGGCGCGCTGGTAGGGTATATTTCTGTTTTGGATTTTGGCATCAGCAACGCGATTATCCGGTATGTGGCAAAATATCGCCTGGAAAATAAAGAGCAGGAACAGCGGCGATTTTTAGGAATGGCCTTTGTGCTCTATACATTTTTCGCGGTTTTGGTCATTGGGGTCGGGTTAGCGATTTCGCCCTTTTTACCGAAAGCACTGGCAAACAGCGCATATACACAAGCGGACATCCAAAAAGCGCTACTGATGTTCATGATTTTGATCGTCAATTTGGCGTTTTCGCTGTTGTCTAATGCTTTTCCGGCGATTATGAGTGGCTATGGCCGGTTTTCCTTCCAAAAAATTGTCACTTGGCTGCGGACTATCCTTAGAATTATTTTGCTCATTTTGCTTTTAGTTATGGGTTATGATTCGGTAGCTATTGTCATTTTAGATACGGCGCTGAATGTGGTCACCGCTTTGATATTTGCGGCTTACGTGTTTATAGGGCTAAAGGTTAAGGTTTCCTTCCGTGGGATGAACTTCGCCATGATGAAGGAAATTACTCACTACTCCTTTTATATCTTCCTGGATATGCTGATTAATCAGATCTATTGGAAGCTTGGACAACTGGTATTGGGTGTGGTTTCCGCACCACCAATCGAGATTAACGCTTTCGCTTATGGTATGACCATCCCTAATTATTATATTATGATTTCCACCGCTTTGGCCACTATGTTCCTGCCGACGATTACCAAAATTGTCACGGAGCAAGAGGCAGGGGAAAAGCTGACAGATTTGATGATACGGGTTGGCAGAATCCAACTGCTGATTCTGGGTTTGGTGCTGGTAGGTTTCTTGGTGATCGGACGAGACTTTATCTCGGTATGGCTGGGCGAGCGGTATATGGCTGCCTATTATGTCGCCAGTTCGGTATTGCTGGCAACTACGATCCCTTGTTTTCAAAATATCGGGATTGTTATTTTGCAGGTAAAAAACCAGATGCGGTTTCGCGTGCTCAGCTATCTAGGCGTTTGTGTGGGCAATATCGCGCTGAGTTTCGCTTTATCGCCCCGTTTCGGCGCGATCGGAGCGGCTTTTGGAACGGTCCTATCGCTGATTATCGGAAATATTGTAATTATCAATCTTTATTATCACAAAAAAGTGGGGCTTGATATGCCACGATCCTATCGCGAAACCCTGCGGGGAATCTTTTGGGCGATTCTTGTGGCTTTCGGAGCCTCTTGGGCGGTAACCGCCTTGATTCCTCTTTCTGGCTGGTCAGGGTTAATTGTGAAAGGACTTGTCGTATGCGTACTCTATTGCACTTCTGTGTGGTTAATTGGCATGAACGCTTATGAAAAGAATCTTTTGCTTTCTCCGGTTAAGCGGATTTTGAAAAGGTCGAGATAATATTAAATAGGAAGAAAAATTTTTTCTATCGGCTAGATGTCTTACCGGCTAAAACAAACTGTCACGCTTGGATGGAGCTTTCAGAAGTCATTTTTCGCCTCCGAGTTTCCAAATTTATGCGAGTGTGTGAGCTGTTTTTGTTGTCCTAACAGACTTCAAAGAAAAGGGTAGTTATTGATGCTTAGAAAATGAGCACCCAAAAATTTAATTGAAATATTTATGGAAAAACTGATGAATAGTTTTGCTTTTTGTTGTTCTATCGATTAGAAAAGTAAAATATTTTTAGCTGTTGAATGGTATCTTTAATAAAATCGGGTTGCGTTGTATTAAGAATGGATACCATCAATAGCGGTTCTATAGGCGAGCTTATGAGAGTATAATCATTTTTATATTTGGTAGTGATCTGGGTTAGAAAGGGACTCTATTTTTTCAAAAAGCGAAGATCTTGAAAAATTAGAGCGGATTTGCGAGTTCTTCTGTATTCGCCCCTTTGTCACCATTCAAGAAATGCCGTAATCATTTGTCTTATCAAAAAGATACGGATGACCTGTCGAGGGTTGTCCGTATCTTTTTGATTTGCGAAGTTGCCCTATTATTACCGCACCGGTGGGGCCGGTAGGACCAGTCGGTCCGGTAACACTTGTACCATCAGCGCCAGTCGCTCCCGTAGGCCCAGTGGGACCGGTAGGGCCAGTCGCGCCGGTCGTTCCCGCAGGCCCAGTGGGCCCGGTAGGTCCGGTCGCGCCGGTCGCTCCTGTAGGTCCGGTGGGACCTGTGTCACCGGCAATTCCTTGGGGACCCTGGGGGCCGACTGCGCCTTGTAATCCCATAGGACCTTGAGCGCCCTGAGGGCCCTGGGGTCCAGTTGCGCCCGTAGGGCCGGTTGCTCCGGTAGGGCCTGTGGCACCTGTGCATTCACAGGGGGATACCGGTACACAGCAGCAGGGCGGGGGAGGGGGACAACAGGGTGGCGGGCAACAGGATTGCTTTAAATTATCATTGGGGTAAATTCTCATTTCCCTAACCTCCTTGATTAAGTTTCATACCATACTATGCGGAAAAATGTTTTTGGGAGACAAGCAGTTGATTCGCCTCGAGGTTGCGTGGGCGCGCAGATAAATTTTACCGCATGGAAAGTCGGAAATACTTCCATTTGCCAGTATATGCTCTGGAAGTGACTAGGTGCGTTCTTTCTCGGCGGATCAATTTCAGAATGGCATTGACAATTTTAAAAAATGCTTTAAGATAGAAAATGGCGAAAAAAATGGGGTTGACCGAAAGGAGCAATCGTTTTACCGGCTGGCGTCAAGACGCTTAAGGCTGCGAGAAGATAGTTTACAGCCGACGGCTTGAAAGCGGGTTTTGAGACGGCGGTTTACCGATCGATAGGAAATCCGGCAAAAGAAGAAAAGCTTGCGGGACTGCTGCTTTTATGCTCGCCGGTGAAAGCGCCAGTAAAAGCCCAGTTGATCATACGAAACCGCAGCCTTTTTACTCTCCAGACTCGATTTTTCGGGACCATGGAAGAAATTTTTCATAAGAACGTCGGTGATTCAAACTAATAAAGTTAGGCCGGATAACCTGGCGGCCTGAAGGAGGAGACTATGGAAAAACTGCTATGCCCATCTATGATGTGCGCTGATTTTGGCGCGCTGAAACAGGAAATGGAGGATTTGGAAAAAGCCGGGATCGATCTGTACCATTTGGATGTGATGGATGGAAAGTTCGTCCCTAATTTTGGCATGGGTTTACAGGACATTCAGTACATCTGCGGACAGGGGAAAAAGCCCTCAGATGTCCATTTGATGATTGAGGATCCGGGAAATTACGTGGAGCTTTTCGCCAATGTGGGGGCTGAAATTATTTATATCCATCCGGAGGCTGATACCCATCCGACCAGAACCCTGCAAAAGATTCTTTCCGCAGGCGCGAAACCGGGTATCGCGATCAATCCAGGCACTTCGATAAGCGCGGTGGAGGAGCTTCTGTATTTGTCCGAATACGTGCTGGTGATGACGGTAAACCCGGGATTCGCCGGTCAGAAGTATCTGGATTTTACCGACCATAAAATTGAAAAGCTGGCCGCTCTAAAGGAGAAGTATGGCTTTGAGATGGTAGCGGATGGAGCAATTTCTCCAGAGCGAATCGCCAGCTTAAGCAGAAAAGGAGTCAAGGGCTTTGTGCTGGGAACATCCAGCCTGTTTGGCAAGGGGCGGAGCTATGAGGAAATCATTCCGGAACTGAGAGCACTGTAAGGGCCTTTTTGCTGAGCCAATGGTTGAAGCTCGTATGAAACGTGAAAGCGGGCGCGGCTAAACAAGGTGCGTCCAGAGAGGGCGCAGGCGCTTTTTCACTTTTCCAAAGCGGAAAAGCGTTGGCTAAGTATGCCAGGGATGTTTCAGCATTCGGCAATGTTACGATGAATTCTGCTTTTTTCACAAGACGAAAAGAACAACACAAGGGCGAAAGATGAAAAATAGATGGAACGAAGAAAAACGTTTCATCTATTTTTGCGTAAAGGCTTAAAAAATTTTCCTTTCAATGTTATAATACAAGAAAAGATCAGTTTGCAGAAAGCATAGGGCAAAATTTTCTCAGAAGGAGATCAGCTTTTCAAAACAGCCGATATGCCGCCGGCTATTTTTACCACGGGGATGATTCGTCACCTAACACGGCTGACGACTCTGGCGCGTGTGGCTACCTGCATTTTAAGGCCGAGTGTGCTTTGCAAACTGAAATTGATAAAAGCCAAAGAACAGGATGGTGGAATTTTTGAAACGCTATTATTTGGGTCTGTACGAAAAATCTATGCCAAACACCCTCACCCTGGAAGAGAAGCTGGGACAGGCCAAGGCCGCTGGCTTTGATTTCATGGAGATCAGTATTGACGAGACCGATGAAAAGTTGAGCCGGCTGGATATGACAAAAGAGGAGCGGAAAGCCCTGGTGGACGCCATGTACCGGGTAGACCTTCCCATCAAGACTATGTGCCTCAGCGGACACCGAAAATATCCTTTGGGAAGTCGGGACGAGGCCGTGCGCGCCAGAGGGTTGGAAATCATGGAGAAGGCTATTCAGCTTGCCTGTGATTTGGGCTTGCGGATTATCCAGCTTGCCGGCTATGACGTATACTACGAGGAGGGCGGCGAGGATACCCGGGCATTGTTCCTGGAGAACTTGAAAAAATCCGCGAAAATGGCAGCGGCCGCGGGTGTGACCCTGGCTTTTGAAACGATGGAAACAGAATTTATGAATACCGTGGAAAAAGCCATGGCTTATGTAAAGCTGGTGAATTCCCCGTACTTAAAGGTTTATCCCGATTCCGGAAATTTGACCAACGCGGCGGTAACCTATCACACTAGGGTGTCGGACGATCTGGAAACAGGAAGAGGTTCGATTTCCGCCGTTCATCTGAAAGAGACCAAGCCTGGTATCTTCCGGGAGGTGCCCTACGGCACCGGCCACGTAGACTTTGTGAACGTGATTCAAACCACCTGGAACCAGGGTGTGCGACTGTATAACGCGGAGTTTTGGTATGTAGGGCAGGAAAATTGGCAGGATACACTGCGGGAGAACAACGCTTTTCTCCGAGATCAATTTCAGAAAGCTTTGGGATAGACTTCTAAATTGATACAAATAGTATTTTACATATCAAAAATTACAATTTGTGCTATTTGAAGATAACAAAATTGAGCGGAAAGGTTTCACGAAGCGGCTTAAGAGGAGTAAAGATTAAGCTTTTGAAAATTCTGATTTATCCTCCTTTTTTTTGGGAAACTTTTATGCTATAATCTGTAATTGTAATGCGGCGTTGAGGGGCGCATCATCACGATTTTATATCAAGAAGGAAGGATTGTAACATGACAACCATTCAGGAAAAAGCGAACAAATTCCTTGCGGCCCACGGAATGGCGGCGGAAGCTGTCAATCTGCGGGAGAATGCGGACGTTTTTATCGGTGAAATGGAAA
>CAUFXR010000065.1 GCA_959596515.1 uncultured Oscillospiraceae bacterium | reverse complement strand
CTGTATGAACTCTTTTATTTCCCTAAACTGTTGCTCTTGATAGTATAATTCACCTTGAAACAAAAATGCCCTCCTGCTCTGCAGGAGGGCATTTTCTATGGATTAAGCTTTATGGAGTAACAGAGTGATTATTTATACAGCGGGCCGTAGGTCTTGCAGGCGTTGTAATCGGCGGCCATAGGACAATCCACACCGAAAGAAGCCCAGGCATGCGGACGGAAGAGATCCTTGTCGTCCAGGTTGTGCATGGAAACCGGGATTCTCAGCATAGAGGCCAGCGTGATCAAATCCTTGCCGATATGGCCATAGACAAACGCGCCGTGGTTAGCGCCCCAGTTAGCCATGACAGAGTAAACATCGGTAAAGGGGCCCTTGCCGGTGAGCTTGGGAGCGAACCAAGTGGTTGGCCAGGTAGGATCCGTTCTCATATCCAGCGTCTTGTGAACCTCATCCGGCAGGGTTACGGTGTAGCCCTCGGCGAACTGGAGTACCGGGCCTAAGCCCTCTACTAGGTTCAGACGAACCATGGTCACAGGCATCTCGGCCTGAGTCTTGAAATGAGAGGAGAATCCACCGCCGCGGAAATAGCCCAGGTCGGCATGGCACCAGTCGGTGACCTTCAAGCAGGCGTCGATGTCGGCGTCGGTCATATCGTACCATTTCTTCATCACGTGGTTGCCGTTTTCATCCGTGCTCATACCGGTGGCGTCCAGAGCGGCGGAGCCGGAATTGATCAGGTGGATAAAACCACCGGCCGCTTTGCCTTCAGGCTTCCAGCCGGTTACACGCTCCACAGCCTCGGGGCTCCAATAGGTACGTACATCAGCAAAAATACTGGCCTGGTTGGTAAGCAGATTGCCGAACATCATGGAAACGCCGTTGAGTCCATCGTTCTCAGTGGCGAAAGGAATCGGCTGCTTCTTGCCGCGCCAGTCAAAGGTGGTGTTCATCAGGCACTCGGTAAAGTCGCCGTTCGGCTGCCAGTCAGACCACATACGCTGACCCTGGAAACCGCCCAGAATACCGTTGCGACCCAGAGATTCCTCTTCCCAGCCCATTTCGGCCAGCTTCGGATTACCTAACATCAGGTCACGGCAAATAAGGGTCATCTTAACCACAAAAGCCCATTCCTCTTCCTTCTGGGCGTCGGTGTGTTTCTTCTCCGGCGGGTTCTTGTCAAAGCCCTCCGGACAGTGGGCTCTGGTCCAGGCCAAAGCTCTCTCGAATTCCTCGTGATCGTAAATCTCCAGCTTCATGCGGCGAAGAATCTCAGTCATATCCACCCACTCGGCGCGGATGCCCAGATAATCCTGGAAGAACTGAGGATTGCAGTAAGAACCCATGATACCCATGGAAACAGAGCCGATACCTACATAGGCTTTGTTCTTCATCACGCCGACAGCGCAGGCGCAGCGGGCGAAACGGAGGAGTTTCTCTTTTACATCGCAGGGAATGGTGGAATCGGTAACATCCTGAACGTCATGGCCGTAGATGGAGAAGGCAGGCAAGCCTCTCTGGTTGTGGGCGGCCATAACCGCGGCCAAATATACCGCGCCGGGACGCTCGGTGCCGTTAAAGCCCCAAACCGCCTTGATGGTGGAAGGATCCAGGTCCATTGTCTCGCTGCCGTAGCACCAGCAGGGAGTAACGCTCAGAGTGGCGCATACATTCTGAGTGGCAAACTGCTGGGCGCAGCGGGCGGCTTCCTCGCCGCCGCCGATGGTGCAGTCGGAAATGACGCACTTCATCGGGGTGCCGTCGGGATAACGGATTTCGGACTCAATGAGTTCCTTGGCCAATTTAGCCATCTGCATGGTTTTTTCTTCCAAGCTTTCCCGGACGCCGAACCGGCGGCCGTCAATAATGGGACGGATGCCAATGGTAGGATAGTTTGTCATAAAATTTGACCTCCTTGTGATAAAATAAAATCACTCTGTATTAACCGCGGAAATTCAACATTTTCAATGCGAAAAGGCTAAAAACGAGAAATTCCGGCGCTTAAATTTGTATAACTTAATTATAGAGAAAAGTAGTCCTAAATTCAATAGGTTATTCTGTTTTGGATATCAGAATTTTTGCTTTCTTCAGCCCCTTCTTCATCCTTTCGGCTGAAAACTTGCGCTCGTGAGGAAAGCAAAGATTAAAAGGAAAAAAGGGAGCAATCTAAAAGGCGAAAATCCCCGCTCGGCGGGATATGACGACGATAAAATCACTGCGTAGCGGGATAAGACGACGGCAAAGCCACCGCACGCCGGACGGCGTTCCGCTTAAAATTTTTAAATGTTTTATCTCACTGCTCGGTAAAATCATCGTGCGCCGGACGGCGTTCCGGCTGTTTTTCAGCGCTCTTTTTTTCATGTTTCCGCGGCTTACTGGGTTTGATTTTCTAACTGGACACCCCTACGGTTTATCTTCCGGAAGGGTCTTATCCTGCGCTTTTCAGAAAATATTGAAAACCCCGTTGACTTTAAGAAGAGAAACGTGAATAATTAAAAATAGTAAGTTGTATAATAAAAATGGGCAAAACGAAGAGTTAATGATATAATTAACTTGAAAGAGGTGAGTCCATGAAAAGAACGTACAGCAAAGAGTTCAAGATCAAAGCGTGTGAGCTCGTAATAAAGGACAACATAGCCGTAGCGGTGGTAGCTGAAAAGTTCGGCATACACCACGTAATGCTGCATCGATGGGTGAGCGAATACCGAGAGCTTGGAGAAGATGCATTTGTAGGTAAGGGACATCAAAATCCAGCAGATACAGAGCTTCGCAAATTGCGCAAAGAAAACGAACGCTTAAAGATGGAGAACGAGATCTTAAAAAAAGCAGCGGCATACTTTGCAAAAGAGCCGGAGAACGGATAAGGTTTGCCAAAAAAGAGCTGACCGAATGTGACACCGGCATAGTATGCGATGTATTAAGAGTGTCACGAAGCACATTTTACCGCGTTACAAAGGCAAAAGAAAGTGAAGAAATCGAGCTTGAAAAATCTGTAATTAACTGTTTTGAAAAGCACAAAGGAAATTACGGTAGAATTCGCATTAAAAAAGATTTGTTTAGGAATGGTATAATCATAAGCGAAAATAAGATTTCACGCATTTTGAAGGAACACGGATTAGTGGCAAAAAGCGGTAGAACCGGTCGAAAGAAGACCCCAAAGCCAAAAGAAGAACAGTACATTGAAGAAAACTTGATAAAAGACAAGTTTGAAATCGACATACCAAACTATCTTTGGTGCTCAGATATAACTGAGCTTGTTTGCAAAGGAAATAAGGTTTACACCTGCGGTATTATTGACGTTGCGACAAGACGTATGGTTGGTTGGTCGATTAAGCGCCATCAACGTCAAGATATTGTTCAAGAAGCTTTTGAAATGGCAGTAGGCAGAAATCCGGAGCGTCCTGCGGACGCTGTGTACCACAGCGACAGAGGATGTCAATACACTGCCAAGAAAACCAAAGAATTGGTTGAAAAATACGGTTTTAGAAAAAGCATGTCGCGCCCAGGTACACCGAGCGACAATCAGCCCATTGAGAGTTTTTGGCACACCCTCGAATGTGAGATGCCTGATATCAGGCATCTCACATTCGAGGAAGCAAGTAGAGTTTTGGTTAAATATTTTGAACTTTACTACAGCTCTGATCGACTTCATTCGGGCATCGGATACCTTACACCGAATGAATGTTTCAAAAAATTAACTCTTTAATTTGTCCACTAATCTTGACAAGTTTCATAATTCTAAAGCGAAAAATGCTGTCTGCCGAGGAAACGGAAACCCCTTTAACGATAGCGGTCAGATAGCGAAGCATGGCGGCGCAGACCTAAAACAGGGCCAGAGTTCCAACAGAGATAGGCCGAAAGAGGCCTATCCCTAATGCAGGAAGCATCCTAAAGAGGAAAACCTGGTGCGAGGGCGCTGAAAAACAGCGATAAGTAAAAAACAGCTTAGAGACACAATCTGAAAGATTTTTCCGGAGGCGAACCGGGAAAGCGGCTTCGGAAAACGGCTTGGAAAACAGGAAGCCGACTTAGAAGGCAAGAGACCAGCTTGGAAGACAGGCACCCAGCTTGGAAGACAGGGGAAAAACTTGAGGAACGGGGAGAAAAACTTGCGAGAGAATTCTAACGACTTGACGCAGGGGAGCGTGATCGGGCAGCTGGTTCGTTACGCTGTTCCCATGGTGGTGACCAGCCTGCTGCAAGCCTGCTACAGCATGGCGGATTTATTAATCGCGGGACATTTTATCGGCAGTTCGGGACTTTCCGCCATTAATAATTCCAGCCAAATTGTTTTGATTTTGACAAATATCGCCATTGGCCTGACCACCGGAGGCACCATTTTAATCGGCCAATGTTTTGGGGGAGGCAACCGGGAGCGGCAGCAAAAGGCCACCGGGACCTTGGTGACTCTGTCCGTGGGGCTGGGGGTGCTCAGCGCCGTAATTTTCTTTCTGGCGGCGGAGCCAGTGTTAAAAACACTGGGAGCTCCGAGCTTGGAGGAAGCCAAGGTTTACTTGCAGACCTGTGCCGTGGGCCTGGTGTTTGTGTTCGGCTATAACGCGCTGAGCTCAGTGCTGCGGGCGGTGGGAAATTCCAAACAACCCTTTTATTTTATCGCCGTGGCCACGCTGGTCAATGTGGTACTGGACTTGCTGCTAATGGGATATTATCGCATGGGCACTTTGGGAGCGGCGGTAGCCACCACCATGGCGCAGGGAGTCTCTTTCCTGCTGGCACTTTTCTATTTGTTAGACAGAAAAGAACTTTTTCAGCTGAAGCTCGCGTTTTTAAAAATCCGGGTGAAAGAGCTGGTGGTGATTTTAAAGCTGGGAATTCCAGGAGCCGCTCAGATGACCATCGCGGGTGTCTCCTGGCTGGTGGTCACTTTTCTCATCAACCAATACGGCGTAGATGTCAGCGCCGGCAATGGGGTCAGCATAAAGATCAAAGATTTCTGCCAGCTGTTTACATCCGCTATGGCCACATCCGCTTCCGCCATGATCGCTCAGACCTTGGGAGCGGGGCTTTATGACCGGGCGAAAAAAGTGACTTACACGGCGATGAAGATCACCGTGGGAATGTCCCTGGTCATTATCGCCTTGGTGGAGCTGCTGGCGCCGCAGTTGGCGGGGCTGTTCACCAGCGACGAGAACGTTAAGCTGGCGGCGGTGCAGAATTTGAGAATCGAAATTATAGGCCAGGTGTTTTACGCGATTTTTATGGTTTATCACGCCTTAGCCATTGGCGCGGGGCATACCGCCTTCGCCATGGCCAGCTCGTTTGTGAACTGTATCTTTTTCCGGGTAGTGCTGGCGGTGGCCTTCAACTATTTTTGGGGACTGACAGGCGTGTATCTTGCCTGTATGATCGCTCCGGCCTCCTCGGTTCCCTTGGGTTATTTTTACGCCCGCTCCAATGCGTGGCGACGCTCGCTGGTGTAAGCGCATGGCTTCAAATAAAAAGGCGCCGTCCGGGAAGTCCCCGACGGCGCCTTTTTCACGTGCCATTTATGCGCTGGTGTGCGCTGATGATTTTAGAAATTAAAGTTGTCAGGATCGGAACCAAAACGATGATCCTGATTCAGAGCGGTGATCGTATCCATATCCTTCTGAGAGATTTCAAAATCAAACACGTCACCGTTGGCGAAAATACGGTCCTTATGAACGGATTTGGGAATCACGATGGTATCCCGCTGCAAATGCCAGCGAATAATCAGCTGAGCGGCGGATTTTCCATAATGGCCGGCGATTTCATTCACTACAGGGTTGGTTAGAACAGTGCCGGTGCCATGGCTGCCGCCCAGAGGACTCCAGGCCTCTATGGCGATGCCCCTTTCGCCGCAGTAGTCAAACAACGGCTTCTGGGTGAGATAGGGATGACATTCAATCTGGTTTACTGCGGGAACCACTTCCGCATCCTTTAAGAGGTCATCTAAATGGCGGATCTGAAAGTTACTCACGCCGATGGCGCGGATTTTTCCCGCTTTGTAGAACTCCTCCGTGATCTTCCAGGATTCTTTGTAGACCCCGGCTACCGGCCAGTGGATCAACAATAGATCCAGGTAATCGGTTTGCAGGTATTCCAGGCTTTTTTCAATATTTTCCCGCTGGGTATGATCCCGCATATCCTGGTTCCACAGTTTGGTGGTGATAAACAGATCCTTTCGATCGATACCACTCTCTTTGATGGCCTCACCTACGGCAGCCTCATTGTGGTACGCCTTGGCGGTGTCGATGTGACGGTATCCTGCTTCCAAAGCCCACAGGGTGGCCTGTTTGGTGTCGCTGCCGGACTGAAACACGCCAAAACCAAGCCTTGGCATTTCAACGCCGTTGTTCAGGGTCTTACTGGTTAAAAAATCCATAAAATATCCCTCCATATTCGATGTTATTCAGGAAACCACCGGAAAAACCGGTGGAACACTCCATAAAAAGGTTTTCACTGTAGTGCTACAGCGCGGACGGACTACAGACGCCCTTTCCCCCGCAACGGAAAGGCCCTGCCGAAAAGCGGAATCTTCCGGTGGAAAAGGAAAGTAGGCTTATTCGCCGCACCTTCTGTTACGCCCAAAGATACCTGCCCAAGGATTGTCCAAGCTGCCGGCTTTGTCACGCTTTATGTTTCGCCCCAAAGATACCTGTCCGGGGACTGTCCAGGCTGGCGGTTTCGCCGCACCCTCTGTTACGCCCAAAGATACCTGCCCAGGGACTGTCCAAACCGCTGTCCTTACCGCGCTTTTCCCGTCGTCGTGACCCTAGCCTTGGGTTTACGCCGAAGCGGGCAGCCGGCACAGCGCAGACCATTTCAACCGTATCGAGGAGTGCCGGTGTAGCTTTGTGGCTTTTCCGTTTTTCAAAACACCTGATTTTTGAAAAAATTATTTTGAATCAATAGCCGATAGCCGCAAGTTCAGCGAATTTTGTCTGGAAATCCTTTTTGGCCAGAGAATATCCACCTCCGCCGTTACAGTGCTAGACGGTAAATCGCCAGGGCGTCCTGTTCCGAAAGCTTTTTCAAGCCGCCTAAAGGTTTGGGAGAACCGTCGGGCCAGTGAGTAGCTTTATAGGCCATCTGGGCCAGGTTCTGATCGTCAATGCCTAAGCCGGCCAGGTTTGCCGGCTGCCCCATCTCCACGAAAAACGCCTGCAGCCGCCGGATACCCTCCAGGGCCACGGCGTCCAGATCCCGGAGACCGCCGCTGACGCCCATAACATTCACGGCGAACTGAACGAAAATCGGCAGGTGCTCTTGATAAATATGACGCATCCACGCCGGGGTCACAACAGCTAAGCCCGCGCCGTGGGCCACGTCATAAATGGCGCTGAGCTCATGCTCCATGTTATGGCAGCCCCAGTCTTCCTCGCGGCCTAGGCCCAGAAGTCCATTGTGAGCTACCGTGCCCGCCAGGGCGATCTCCGCCCAAGCGTCGTAATTTGTATGATCCCGTTTCAGGATCCTGGCGTTGTTCATAATCGTCCGCAGCACACTCTCACACAACCCGTCGGTGACGTCGGTATGGGTAGTGTTGGTAAAATACCGCTCCATAATGTGACTCATCATGTCGCAGACGCCGTTGGCCACCTGGTTTTCCGGCAGAGTGAAGTAAAGCTCCGGATTCATAATGCTGAACACCGGGCGCAGAATTACGTCGCCGTAAGGCAGCTTCAGCTGAGCCTCCTCGTTGGTGACGACAGTGCCGTCGCTGGCTTCACTGCCGGTAGCTGGCAGTGTCAGAATGGTGGCGACCGGCAGGGCGGTTTCGATGGGCTTCCCGGTGGCGAAGAAATCCCATACATCGCCGTCATAAGGCACGCCCATGGCGATGGCTTTGGCGGAATCAATAACGCTTCCGCCGCCTACGGCCAGAATAAAACCAATGTTTTCCCGGCGGCAGATCTCAATGCCCTGATGGATCAGAGACAGCCTGGGGTTTGGCTGGACGCCGCCCAGCTCCACAAAGGATACGCCGGCATCTTTCAGCGAGGCGGCCACTCGGTCATAGAGGCCGCTTTTTTTAATGCTTCCGCCGCCGTAGTGGAGAAGAATCTTGTCCGCGTAGGGCTTCACCAGGGAGCCGACCTGACTCTCGGTGCCCTTACCGAAAATAATGCGGGTTTTGTTGGAGTAATCGAAATTTAACATATAAATACCCTCCTGTTCTTTTAAAAATTTGGGGCTTATCCCAAAGTTATGTTTTGCCGGGCTGTTTCAGCCTCACGGCTATCGAAAAACAGAATAGCGGATAGCGCGGGCTCAGCCTGGATTCTATTCGTAAAAACGCCGGACCAATGGGGAATTGAGATCGGCAAAGCCTCCGGGTCACCGAGGTCACGTCCTCCGATGGGAGAGGCCTCTGGACAGCGGGAAAACCGATCCGAGGGGAAAAGCTGCGACGCCGGCTCCAGAATTCCCAACGTGCCACAGGCAAGCTCTCGCCTTATCTTTTCAAAAACTGCGACGCTGGCCCCGGGATTCCCAACTGCGAGAGAAGCGAGGGGCTCTGATACCAGAGATAGTCACAGCGGGAAGCGAAATTTTTGGCTTCTGGATACTCTTTCAGTTTATGCCTGAACGAAAACCTTTGTCAATGGGCTTTTGAAAAGAAAGAGCTGCGGACTTTGCGTCTCTGAAAACTCGCGGAAGGGACCGCCGGAAAATGCGGCCTTTTCCGGCCTCGGTTTTGAGGTGTTCCCGGCGCCGACTTTTAAGAAATTTATGACCTCGTTTTTTGGAGCGCCTCGGCTTGGAGGGTGTTCCCGGCCGGAAAGGGCAGAGGGGGAAGGCGAGATCCGCCACCGAGTTCTGGGCTTCTTCCGATCAGCGGGGATCTCCGGATTTTATCGCAGGGATAGCTCATCCTTTCAGCAGGATCTTGATGCTCTATTTGTTTTTATGATATTCCTATTCGGAGGTTGAAATTTGACTGATTTTGTTTTGGAAAAACTGTTATGGCGCTGATACCTGAAATTCACCGTTTTTCCATGGTGAAAGTAGAATTTTGCCAAAAAAAATTGATACAAAAAATAGAATTTTGTCAAAGAAGGCTGTTTTTTAGTTGAAAGAAAGGACAATTTCTGTTATTCTATAAGAGATATTTTAATGGGAGGTCAAACTGTTGGAGACACGGCGGAATTTTGTCATTCGGAAGGCGGAGAAAAAGGATGCCGGGCTGGTGTTGGAGTTTATCCGAAAAATAGCGGAGTATGAAAAAATGTCTTGTCAGGTGGTAGCCACGCGGGAACTGCTGGAGGAATTCATCTTTGACCGAAAAGCGGCGGAGGTCCTGATTGGCGAGGCGGAGGGTAAGCCGGTAGGATTCGCCCTTTACTTTAATAATTTTTCCACGTTTTTGGGACGGACCGGGATCCATCTGGAGGATTTGTTCGTGGATCCGGACCAGCGGGGGAAGGGATACGGAAAACAGTTGTTCCAGGCGGTGGCGAAAATCGCGGCCGAGAGAGGTTGTCAGAGACTGGAGTGGGCTTGCCTGAACTGGAACCAGCCCTCCATGGATTTTTATCACTATATGGGCGCGGAGCCCCTTGCGAAATGGACCACCTTCCGGTTGGCGGGAGACGCCATTGAGGCAGCTTTGGAAAAATAGAAAAATTTGAGGAGAGAATAAGTATGGACGCAACCTTTTGGGCGCTAATGCCGCCTGTTGTGGCAATTGTGCTGGCACTGATTACCAAGGAGGTATACGTTTCCCTGCTGATCGGCATTCTGGCGGGAGGTTTGTTTTACGCAAACTTTAATGTGCTGGATGCCCTGGAGACGACCTTCACCATTATGGGTGAACGGGTTGGAAGCAATGCGAATATCATCGTTTTTCTGGTGTTGTTAGGTATGTTGGTGGCCTTGATGAGCAAATCCGGAGCTTCCAGAGCTTATGGTAACTGGGCCTCACGAACCATAAAAACCAAGCGGGGCGCTTTGTTCGCTACCGCGGGATTGGGCGTTTTGATTTTTGTGGACGACTATTTCAACTGCCTCACCGTAGGCACCGTAATGAGGCCTGTAACAGAGCGGTATAAAATCTCGAAGGCTAAGCTGGCTTATATCATCGACGCGACCGCCGCTCCGGTGTGCATTATCGCGCCGATTTCCAGTTGGGCCGCCGCGGTAGGATCCAGCCTGCCGGAAAGCAGCAGCCTGGATGGCTTCAGCCTGTTTTTACAGACGATTCCCTTTAACCTGTACGCTCTGCTGACCATCATTATGGTGGCCTTTATGATCGCTCTGAAGTTTGATTTCGGTAAAATGAAGAAAGCGGAGGATCATCCCGAACTGGGGACCGCAATGTCTGAAGAGATCGACGATAGTCAGATGGATCAGGGACGGAAAGGCCGGGTTTTCGATTTGGTGATTCCCATTGTCACCCTGATCGTGTTGTGCATCGCTGCTATGCTTTACACAGGCGGTATTTTGGAAGGCCAGTCCATAGCGAGTGCGTTCGCCGACTGTGATTCTTCCCTGTCTCTGGTGCTGGGATCCTTTTTCACCATCGTATTGGTGTTCCTGCTGTATATCCCCAGAAAGGTGATTTCTTTCAACGAGTTTGCCGCCAGCCTGGTGGAAGGCTTTAAAGCCATGGTTCCGGCGATCCTGATCCTGACGCTGGCCTGGACCCTTTCCGGCGTCTGCGGAGAGGATTATCTTAACGCCGGCGGCTTTGTCAGCCAGGTGGTCAACGGAAACCAGATGGCCCATACCTTGCTGCCTGGTATCTTCTTCCTGATCGCTTTGGGTCTGTCCTTTGCCACTGGTACCTCTTGGGGAACTTTTGGAATTTTAGTCCCCATCACGATCGCCATTTTCGGCGATATGGGCGGACAGCTCATGGTTCTCACCGTGGCCGCCGTACTGGCGGGCGCTGTTTGCGGCGATCATATTTCTCCCATCTCCGATACCACCATTTTGGCCTCTACCGGTGCCAACTGCAACCATATCGAGCACGTTTCCACCCAGATGCCCTATGCGCTGCTGGTGGCCGCCTGCTGCCTGGTCGGTTATATCGTGGCGGGCTTTACCTCCAACGGTTGGATAGGTTTAGGTGTCGGCTTTGTGCTGATGATGGCCATTCTAATGGTTTTGCTGGTGCGGTTTAAAAAAGAGAAAAGGGCCGAGGCCTCTGAAGAAGCCGCGGAGTAAGCGTGAAGAAAGCAGAAACGTTGTGATTGATCCCCCTCTTTGACAAGAAGAGGGGGATTTTTTTGTGGAAACGTCAATTTTCTAAAAGAAAGTTTATTCAGCTTTCCGGGTGGAATTTTTAACAGGTTGTGATACAATAAAATTGCGGCAAAATATTATAAAAAGGAGAGGTAGACAATGAAACTAGGTTTTGTCAGCGCGATTCTTGCGGATTACACTTTTGAGGAAATGATCGACTGCGCCAGTGAAATGGGGTATCAGTGCGTGGAAGTGGCCTGCTGGCCCCAGGGAAAGGCGGAGCGCCGGTATGCGGGGGTAAGCCACATCAATGTAGACGAGCTTTCGGATGAGAAAATCGCCTATCTCCAGGCGTACTGCCGGGAGAAAAACGTGGAGATCTCCTCCCTGGCCTACTATCCCAACACCCTGGACCCGGATCTGGACAAACGGGCCGCCGCCGTGGAGCATTTGAAGAAGCTGATGGTAGCTTCCAAGCGAATGGGCATAAACATGGTTACCACCTTTATCGGCAGAGATCAGACCAAAACTGTCGAAGAGAACCTGGAAATTTTTGAGCAGGTATGGAAGCCGCTGATTGCTTTGGCGGAGGAAAACCAGGTGAAAGTCGCCATTGAAAACTGTCCTATGCTGTTTGACGCGGGCCAGTGGCCCGGCGGACAAAATCTGGCCACTACCCCGAAGATCTGGCGGGAGATGTTTTCCCGGATCCCCAGTGACTATTTCGGGCTGAATTATGATCCCAGCCATTTTGTATGGCAGCAGATAGATTATCTGAAGCCTCTGTATGAGTTCAAGGACAAGATTTTCCACGTCCACTACAAAGACATCAAATTGTATCCTGACCGGCTGAACGATGTGGGAGTTATGGGGTATCCGCTGGAATATATGGCTCCCAAGCTTCCCGGCCTGGGCGATGTGGACTGGGGCGCGTACGTTTCCGCCCTGCGAGATATCGGTTATGACGGATATACCTGCGTGGAGGTAGAGGATCGGGCCTTTGAAGGCTCTCAGGAGGATGTGAAAAAATCTCTGCTGTTGAGCAAGCGGTATATGGAGCAGTTTGTCATTTAAGGCGCTGTCCCGGATCGCCGCGGCAGACCGTCGGAGACGATTGGTTCTCTGAACGGCTGAGCGGGATGGGCTCTGCGAACGCGGACGCGATCATTCGGTGCCTGAGGCCGCCTGGAATCCCGTGATTCCAGGCGGCCTTTTTCGGAGAGGCCCACTTCTGCCGGAGAATTTTTCCGGACAAGCTGGAAGCGGGATAACCTTTTACGGCTGGGGATGTCGCCCTTTGAATCTGATCGACAAGTGAGAGGAATCCAAAAAAGAAAAAGTTTTCCTGCCCTGGGATCGAAAAGATTTTTATGAAAGACAAGGGAAACGGCAACCGTAAAAGCTCTTCGCCAAAAATTAATAAATAGTTGACTTTTCTTCTATGGTTTCGAGGTATAATATACACAGATCAAGTGGGAATTCAACAGAAGGAGTTTTTTCATGTTAACGGAAGAAAAAAAAGAATCCGGAGGAAAACTTGAGGAAAACCCCCGGGATTCTCAGGACGAGAGAAAATACCTTATCCGCAGAAGAATCGTCAGCATCGTATCGCTTTTGATCTTAATCGGCTTTTTCGCTGTCATAACGTTCTATGTGGGCAGACCGATGATCAGCCTGGCAAAAGATCCGGAGGCCTTCCGCCTGTGGGTGGACAGCCACGGCTTCGGCGGTAAACTTGCCATGATCGGGATGATGGTCCTTCAGGTGGTGGTGGCGGTCATTCCGGGAGAACCCTTGGAAATCGGCGCGGGTTACGCCTTCGGCGCCTGGGAGGGGCTTTTGCTGTGCCTGATCGGCGCGGCCATCGGATCGGCGATTATCTTCTTTTTCGTTAAACTCCTGGGAGTCAAAATGGTAGAAGCCTTCATTTCCCGGGAAAAGATCAATTCTCTGAAATTTATCAAAAGCAGCCGGCGACTGAATCTGCTGATGTTTATCTTGTTTTTCATCCCCGGCACCCCAAAGGATTTGTTCACTTACTTCGCCGGTCTCACTCCTATGAAACTGCATACGTTTCTGGTGATCTCCACCGTCGCGAGAATTCCCTCGGTGATCACCTCGACTGTTGGCGGCCACGCCTTGGGTACCCAACAGTACGTGTTCGCGGCGGCGGTGTTTGCTATTACCATTATCGTCAGTTTAATCGGAATACTGATTTACCGGCGAATTTGTAAACAGGAAAACGAGAAAGAAAAAGAGGGGAATCAGAATGATACCATTTCTCAGGGATAACAGCGTGGTTTTTCTCGGCCTTTTATCTTGGTTCATCGCGCAGCTGATCAAGTTTATCATCGAGATATCCACACACCGCAAAATCAATTGGAGACGCTTTTTTGAATCCGGCGGTATGCCCAGCTCCCATTCGGCGTTCGTGTGCTCTATCGCTATGGGCATCGGGTTCCGGGAAGGCTTCGCCTCCAGCTTTTTCGCCCTGGCTTTTATGATCGCCATGGTGGTAATGTATGACGCCATGGGCGTGCGCCGGGCTGCCGGTGAGCAGGCGGAAGCGATCAATGAACTGCGGGAAAAAATCTCTGAGGACCAGGTAGAGGAGGATCCCTTCCCAGAATGGGGCAAGCCTCTGCGGGAAGCGCTGGGACATAAGCCTACCGAGGTCATCAGCGGCGCGCTCCTGGGAATCGCGGTATCGTTTTTAGCGCTTTAACGGAAACTGCTTTAGCCCCACGCAGCCAGCCCCCGGGGGAAAACGACTCGGCGGGGAACGGCCCTAGCGCAAGCCAGCGGCGGCGGAAAGCGTTCGGGTGAAAGCATGGCCGCGGGAAAGACAGCCCACAGGGAAAGCGACTCGGCGGGGGAATGGCCCTAACGAAAGCCAGCGGCGGCGGAAAGCGTTCGGGTGAAAGCATGGCCGCGGGAAAGACAGCCCCGGGGAAAGCGACTCGGCGGGGAACGGCCCTAGCGAAAGCCAGCAGCGGCGGAAAGCTTTTGGGTGAAAGCGTGGCCGCGGGGAAAGACAGCCCCGGGGAAAACGACTCGGCGGGGAGCGACCCTAACGAAAACCAGCGGCGGCGGAAAGCCTTTGGGTGAAAGCATGGCCGCGGGAAAGACAGCCCCGGGGAAAGCGACTCGGCGGGGAACGGCCCTAGCGAAAGCCAGCGGCGGCGGAAAGCCTTTGGGTGAAAGCATGGCCGCAGGGAAGAACAGCCCTGTGGGGAAAACAGCTGAAAAGGTAGCCACATGGGGAAAGACGAAAGACGGCTATATGGGAAAAGAGACAGCCCTCAACGGAGCGTTTGACTGGATGCGGCCTTAGGGGGCGGCTTTTGGCATAGACGATTTTGGCATAGACGAACGGATAGTGGAATCAATTTTAGTCTGCCGGCTTCTGGGATGTCACGCTGAAAATCCGGTGATTGACTTTGTTAAGAGAGTCGGCTATACTAAGAGCAAATAGAAAAACGTTTTATTAAGGAGGCGCTTTCATGGAGAATTATCTACTGGGACTGGATAACGGCGGTACCATGGTAAAGGCCGTTATCTTTGACGGCAACGGAAAAGAGGTGGCGGGTGCCGCCGCTAAGCTTCGTATGATTACGCCGGAGGCGTCCATGACAGAGCGGGATATGGAAGAGCTTTGGGAAGCCAACTGTCAGGTGATCCGAGAGGCGCTCGCCAAGGCTGGAGAAGGCGCGGCGGAGAAGATCCGTGGGATTGCCTGCTCCGGCCACGGAAAGGGCCTTTACCTGTGGGGAAAGGATAATAAGCCGGCTTATAACGGTATTGTTTCCACAGACGGCCGTGCCTGGAAATATCCGGAACAGTGGCAAAAGGATGGCACGGCGGAAAAAGCCTTTGAAAAGACTTACCAGCGGATTTTGGCGTCGCAGCCGGTGTCGATTCTGAACTGGTTTAAGGAACATAAGCCTGAGGTTTTGGAAAGGACCCAGTGGATTTTTGAGTGTAAGGATTATATCCGGTTCCGCCTGACCGGGGAAGCGTTCGCGGAGAAAACCGACTATTCCGGTTCCGGACTGATGAATCTGAGAGACCGGTGTTTTGACGAGGAGCTTTTGGATCTTTTTGGCCTGAAGGATCTGATGAGATGTCTGCCGCCGCTGAAAAACGCTACAGATGTATGTGGCACAGTGTGTAAAGAGACCGCGGAACGTACCGGCTTGAAGGAGGGCACCCCGGTTTCCGGCGGCATGTTTGATATTGACGCCTGCGCCGTGGCCATGGACGTCACCGATGAGAAAAATCTGTGCGTCATCGCCGGCACGTGGAGCATCAACGAGTTTTTGTCCAAGACCCCGGTGCTGGACGGCACGATTATGATGAATTCCATTTTCGCTTTGCCGGAGT
>CAUFXR010000064.1 GCA_959596515.1 uncultured Oscillospiraceae bacterium | reverse complement strand
CTGTATGAACTCTTTTATTTCCCTAAACTGTTGCTCTTGATAGTATAATTCACCGGTTCTTGGAAAAAGCCTCCGGCTTACGCCGGAGGCTTTTTTAACATGTCAAAACAGTTAACGTAAGCTGCATAGAAACTTTGTACGTTCCAGGGCTCAGGAAATCGACGCCAAAAAAGTCTCATATGCGTCATTAAAAGAATCATAAGGAGTAGGATTACCGCCGTTGGTGCTTTTGCATTGATTATCTGAATATTCCTGCCCCACGGCGAATAATTCCCCGATAGATAGTTCCACCCCGGCTTTCTGCGCCTGTGCGCAAAAGGCATCCAGAGGATCTTGGGAAGAACGGGTCTCCAATAATTTGCTACGCAGTTCCCTGTCCTGATGGGCCAGCACTGATAGCTGTTCCAGCTTTTCAAACGTATTCATAATAAGCAACCTTCTTTACTTGAAATCTCTTTCTACTGCGCGAATCTTTTTACCCTTCCTTTCTTCTCAAAGAAAGCAAGGTATTTTTCTACCGTTCCAGAACATCAGGATACACAACATTGGTGATCGTCTCACCGGTAGCGGCATCTTTTATGATGATCTCACAATGCAATTCCTGGCCGCTGTATTCTTGATACAGAATGGCAGAAAAACCCAGGGTAACCGGCACCATATCAACAGCGGCTTCATAACTCTCCCGTTCCACTTCTATAACAATTTGGGTGAAATTATCATTGCAGATGATATTCGTCACATAGGGCGTAGCGCTTCCCCCGGTCAATTCTTCAGATATATCCTCCATTTCCTCTTTCAGTTCCGTTAAAATCTCCCGCTGGCGCTCTTCCGTCATAGTAATCGTAACAGAGCCGTCTTCGTTGACTTCAACACCGGTAAACCCCTGTTTCTGTGCATAAGATACCGGGTCGAAATCAGGATCGCTTTCAAAGAAATGGCCCGGAAGGGTAATAACCACGCCCCCAGTGGGCACGGAAACTTCCGGAGCGCTGGATTTCTCCGGTCGTGAATCGCTTTCCACAGTCCCGGGCAGATCAGCCGACGATTGCTGACTTTCCTTAGAGGCAGTCGAAACTGACCCTCCGATGTCACAGGCGTTTAAGAAAAGCGTTAATAATCCCGCCATCAAACAGGCTACCACTTTTTTAATCATACCGCACTCCTAAATTTTCTTTTGGCATTCCGATGGTCTCACTTTGCCATTATCTCTCCTAATTTAAAATTATTATAGCGAATTGGGGAAAATCCTGCAAGCAAAAGCAAATTATTTCCCTCTCTGGGATACACCACTTCTTTAAAACATTTCTAACTTCTCATATCTGCTTACTATGGAAAAGTTAAAAAAGTCAATTTCAAAGTTGCTTTAATTGCCAACCTTTAATTTTCTCCGGGAAGTCTTTTCTATATTTTATCTTGGCATACAATCCTTATCTTCCTATAACACCTTATTTTTCCATAATCGGTTCTTCTAAACGTTAAAATCTTTTCATTTATCTTCTTCCGGACTGAAAATTTTCTCACTTAAGCGCCACATAAAAGCACGGTGCGTAATCCCCCAATATTAATTTCACACCTGCGATACAATTGAAACCAGCCTAGATCCTCAGATATCTCGGGGCACTTGATAAAATTTTGGGATTTCTATATTTCGAATGGTCATCCGGTACATAAATCATCTATACCAATCATCGAGCGAATGTGTTGAAATCTTCCACACAACTGCCTGGTATGCGGATATATTCTGCATACCAGGTAAATCAAGATCCCCGCCACAGAATTACTTTATCCATTTGACTGCACGGTTGACCATCATTAATCAACATAATATCCTCTACATCAGAAATTTCTGTCCCCATATTTTTACTTTAGATTTGCCTATCAATCCAATATCATCAAAGCGCTTTTGCTCTTGAACTCTCCTGCAAATTGTGACTCACTCACATATGGTGGCATGCTCACCAACATATGAATATGGTCCGGGCACACTTCCGCCTCATTTATCACAGCCTTTATTTCATTACAAAGCTTTCGCATGTTCTCTCCTATATCTTTGCGTAAACTTCTGTATATCATCTTTCCTCTGTACTTCGGTGCGGACATGATATGGTATTCGCAGCGATAACTTGAATGTGCCATGTGCTTCACTTCATTCTTTATGTTGAAAACCTCCTTGTTATCTTTTGTGACACGGTCGTTAAATCATCACTATCATAACATGAAAGTATTTTTTAGGTGTTTTTATCCTCCTCTGTTGAACAAGGACTGTTGTCAACCCTAAAAACGCCAAAGCCGCCGCTTTCCTATTTTTATAGGAAAGCGGCGGCTTTGGGATCTTTTTTGCCTTTTAGGATTACACCTTCCATAGCGGGACAACTTTGAAATTTGGATTTCCAAAAGTCCTGAAGTCCACATGAATACTGAAAAATAGAATTGATATCTATTTGTCGCCTCCACTCAACAGTTCTTAGGAAACACCTATCTACTGAGCCCGCAAAAGCAAATGAATAATCGAGCTCGGAGTATAAAAGTGTGTTTAGACTCAGTCAGATATGTAACCCTGACGAATTTATTATGCCATATTCTCATCTTTAATTATTCAAAAGTTTGGAATACATAGATGAAAACAAGAAAGCTTAATAAACCAGGAATGCTGTGTTAAAAATAGATTTTTTTGATTGCAACATATCTTTCTGTTAATCCCATTTTTGAAGTCTCAATTTCAGTTTTTATTTTTAAGTATTAAATATAGAATGGAAATGCTCTAAAAATCCTGTCGAATCCACAGTGTCAGCTACTTGGTGTCTACCATTTTCATCCTCGTCATAAAACACAAAGCCGGCCAGCCGCGGGCTTGTGGTTTCCACAGTGACATTTACATTTCGGTAAGTGAGAATACCATCCGGCATAAAAATTGAAGCTGTGGGGATCGGATCATGCAGGGAAACGTTATTGGATTCCCGGAACCACAACTCTGCCATTGCTTTCACCGGTTCCAGCACCGGATGATGATAAGTATCCCGGAACACCTGCGGATCCAGCCGAACCTGACGGGTAATATCTATTCCCACACTGCGGTGTCGGGCAACGGGAGCATCGTACACGATTTTGGTAGCATAGGGATCCACAATAGAATTCATATCCGTGTAGCCCTGGAGTACGGTTTGAGTGCGTGAATTTGGAATAAAAGCCAACAGATCGGCGTGAGGCCGCTTTTCCTCCTCAAAGGTACCGAAGCGTCCGCACATCAAACACAGCCGCTTTAACAGTCTGGGAATCTCCGGATCTACTAAAAACAGCAAGGCGATATTGGTCATAGGGCCTACAGCGATGAGAGTCACCTCTCCTGGATTTTCCCGGATAGTTCTCCGCATAAATTCAATTGCTTCCCCTTGTGGGAAGTTTGTCTCGTGGTCAAAATTAGATAAAATCGGATCTTGAGGCACATAAGGTTCGATTTGTGGCGTGGCGATACAATCGGGACATCCAGGATAAATAGGAATATCTCTGCCTGCTTTTTTACATACAGCGCTAACCAGTTTAGCCCTAGCTATCACATCTCCGGATACAGTAGTCACACCTAATAGATCGCATTCTGGCTGACACAGTAAATAGGCCAATGCGAGCGCGTCGTCAATATCGGTTCCAATATCGGTGTCAAAAAGTACTTTTTCCATGAAATTCTCCTTTTCGTCTTATAATAAATAAAAATTTGAAATGGATTATGCGCTGATTTCCAGTTTGATCATCGCATGTTTTATGATTAATTGTCTTTTCTACAAATAAAGGAATGTTTTCCGGGAAAAATCCTTAGCGTGATACTTTTCTGGAAAGTGGACATAGAATCATTTTTTTGCCATAGAACTGTATCGTCACAAGTGATACTGCAAAATCCTGATGTCTGTAAGGTCACGTCTCCAGTAGCGTTAAAAGGAATCTCAACGTTCATGGCGAACTGGCTGCTATTCTGGCTCCACTCGGAGCTCACAAGCCCACGCACAGTTTCCAGCGCGCCAAATGCTGAGGTTAAGTTTTTGGGAACATTGGGACGAATCAAAACATTTTCAAAACCTGGAGCGGAGGGATCCGGCTGGATACCCGCTAAATACTTGTAGAACCAAGCATCGATGGAAGCATTCATCGGATGACTTTGCGAACAACATTGTGTTACCAAGCCAGTGCTTGCCATCTCCCACCGTTCCCAAATAGTAGTTCCCCCATGTTCCAGCATGTAGCCCCAGCTTGGGTATGAAGTCTGGGAAGCCAATTCAAAGGCGAGGTCTACCTGGTCGTGAAGCGTGAGTACATCCATCACATATTTGGTGCATTGGTTTCCTGTGGTGAGATGTGTATTATATTCTTCTTTGATATTGCTGACCAGATTTGCTAGTACCTCATCTGACTTATCCTGCGGAGTCATGTTTAACAAAAGGCCACAAACGTTCGCCGCTTGGCTTCCGGTGGCGTATTGATTTTCTTTTTCTCGAAAAAATCTTTTATTGAACCGTTCCAAAATCCTTCGGCTCATTTCTAGGTAGGTAACGAAGTCTTTCTCACGGCCCAGAATTCGCGCAATATTTTTCAATAGTACGCAATTCAAGTAATAAGCCCAGGTAGAGATAAAATCAGGAGGTGTGACAGCCGAATAGGAACCACTGGCACCGCTTTCCGGATCAGAAACTGTGACAGGGCCAGCCCAATCACCAAAATAGCTAAACTTTACAATATCCTGATCGGAAACCTTCTCCAGATAAGCTTCCCAACGTTTCATCCCATCATAGCACTTTTCTAGAATTCCTTTGTCACCAGTGTGGAGATAAACTAACCACGGAACCACTAGTAAACTGGAGCTTACCGGATCAGCTGGGCGGCGTCCTAAACGGAAAAACGGCGCAACATCTGGCAACGCTCCCGTTACAGGGCCTTGCCCTTCCAAAATGTCATCGGTCCATTTCTCGTAAAAGGCGCTCATGTCAAAGTTGTAAACCGCCTCCTCCGCCCGAACGGTCATGTCGTTCAGCCAACCTAAACGCTCATCACGCTGAGGGCAGTCAGTCGGTATGCTGTGAAGATTGGAAAGTTCTGTCCACAGTACCGCCTGATGAATCCTGTTTAGTATCTCGTTACCGCAAGAAAACTGGCCTCGGGAAGTCACATCGGAACACACAAGGCAGGCTTTTAAAGCGTCTGAACCAGGAACTCCTGGATAGCCGCGCATCCTCACATAGCGAAAGCCGTGATAGGTAAAATGGGGCTCATATCGTTCCTCTCCCTGGCCCTTCAAAATATATTCATCCTGGGCCTGGGCATTTCGAGTAGTTGTGACGTCGATAGAACCGTCTGGATAGATATTTTCCGCGAATTTCAGTTCTACCTTTTGACCTCTTGGCCCCTGTACCTTTAACTCTGCCCAACCGGCTAAATTTTGACCAAAATCAAATACATACTCATCCGGTCCTGTCTTTCGGATTTCTACGGGTTCCAGACATTTTCGCACGCGGATAGGTTCCATCACCTGGGGCCGCAGCTGGCCCTCCGGTGGTTCTACCCACAAGGGTTCCTCCCAGCCATCCTTTGCTGCTGGAAGATAACCTGGCTGGTCCCAGCCTACTTTTTCCATACGGGCGTCATAAGTTTCTCCATGATAGATGCTTTCCCGCCGAATGGGTCCTTTGCTGGTGGTGAGCCAACCTTGATGCAGGTCGCTGGAAACTACAAGTTTTTCCCCATTTTTTCGGATCATCACCAATTGCATCAAAAACTGTCCGCCCATAGAAGCGGTATCATAACACAAGTTCCCGTTGGAATACCATCCGCTTCCCATCATGATACCCACCGCATTTTCTCCAGTACGCAGAAGTTTGGAAACGTCATAGGCGGAGTACAACACGGTTTTCCGAAAATCTGTCCAGCCAGGCTCTAAGACTCGATCACTGATTTTCTGACCGTTCAACGTCACCTCAGCGTATCCGACAGCCGCCAGATAAAGTTTGGCAGAAACCAGATCCGCCGGTACGGAAAATCCCTTGCGAAATAAAGGTGCCGTATCTCCAGCCATATAGTTAGCACCGGACAGCCAGCAACCTTTCCAGTGAGTAATACCTATGCCAAAAAAGGCAGGCTGACTTTGGGCAATGGCACCTTGGTCATCTTCTACTATTACTATCCATTGATAGTCTTCTCCTTCCAAGAGGTCAGGACCCTGGTAAAGAATTCCATAACACGCTCTGGATAGGACAACCCCCGAATCCCATACCGGAACCTCATTTTTATCCTTTCGAAAAACCTGGATTCGATAGGATTTCTGCAGGCGCCCAGAAATAGGGTGACGCACTTTCCAGCCAAAAGAAACAGATTTTTGCTCAATAGCTAAAGGATCTGTTACATGCCCACAGGTAAGTCCGTAAATCTGGAAACAATCGTGCATAATCATATGCTCCTTATTATTTTAGAGTAAGAGCCGCACTGAAATTTGATCAGTGCGGCTCTCTGCTTGACATAGACCTAAAAAGGCGAGAATCAATTTAAGCGTCCAGAGCGGACTGCATTTCTGCCGCGGCATCGTCTACTGCAGTATTCACATCCTTGGCGCCAGAAAGCACATTGGTCACAGTGGATTTCCAGATGGTTTCCAACTCAGCATAACAGGTGGGATTCTGCATTCCCACAGCACTGTCAGCGACTTCATAGAAAATATCCTGGCCATCCCAGTCGAACAAGTAATTGTCGAGAGTGTTTACATCTGTTCTGGCAGGGATGTTACCATTAACTTCGGAGCAATAACGGCTGGAAAAGTCATAGCCAGCGGTCCAGCAAGCCAATTCAGCGGCGGCGTCATATTTCTCAGTTTGAGATGAAACGCCTAAGAATCCCCAAGCGGATACCTTTTTATCTGAATATTTGGTGGGCAAGTACGCAGAGGCGATATTGGTCATATCGTTGTTATAGCAGGTAGTTGCGGTCCACCGACCCGCAGAAGTCATGCACACCCTACCGGAAGCCATTTCTACTGGACCATCCAGATTAAAGGGATCTCCAGGGCACCAACCCTGCTCATAAGAATCCAGCCAGAACTGCATCAGTTCCTTAGACTCATCACTACCAAAGGTGACTTCCGTATAATCGTCATTCACATAGCCGGTATCAAAGGAATAATACCAACCGTTGGCAGTGAAGTAGGTGGTAGGAATGCAATAAGCGAATTTGTCGGTATTTGCCGAAATGGTCTCGCAGTAATATACAAAGTCATCCCAGGTCCAGTTAGGATCCGGAACCTCTAGTCCGGCTTCCGCCAAAATGTCTTTATTGAACCACATGGTGCAGGTTTCATAGCAGTTTAACAAGCCGTACAATCCATCATCATACTGGCCAGCGTTTCTCAAAGCTTCTGCCACATTTTCCTCATAATCCTCTACGATCTCCGGATGCTTATCCAGATAAGGATCTAACGGCTGCAACATATCATTCTGAATAAAGGCTTCCTGATTTTCCACCGCCACGTAGATTACATCTGGTGCGGTATCAGAGGCGAACAGGGTCTGCACTTTAGTGGTATAGTCCGCCCAGTCACTGTTGGCAATGTAGGTCAATTCCACATTGATGCCAGTCTCATCAGTGAAGTCCTGGAAAATGTCTTTCATGATGTCATTGCCATCAGCATCTTTCACATAAGTTTCTCCATGGTAGCAAATTGTAACTGTCTCTCCACTAGTATTGTTTTCCGCCGCAGTGGATTCGCTTCCGTTGGAAGCAGTACCGGTAGATGCGGTTTCTCCGGTGGTGGAACCGCAGGCCGCTGTAGATAGCAGCATAGCAACTGTCAACAGCAAACCTCCGATTTTCTTCATGGTTTTCATAATCATACTCCTTTCGTAATTCCATTATTATCATTGCCCAAACGCTGGCCAGCTGTCTAAGGCAAATGTGCACATAACGAATCATTAAGATTTTAGTCCCGAAGTGATAACGCCTTGCAGTAAAAATTTTTGACAGGTGATATAAACAATCGCAGGGGGAATAACGCTGAGCACTACCGCTGCCAGCATAACAGTCTGATCAATCGTCCAGCTATCCTTTAAAAATTGCATTCCCAGGGTTAATGGATAGTTGTTTTCTGAATTCAGGAAAACCAAAGGTACTAAATAATTGTTCCAGTTCACCACAAAGCACAGCACCGCCGCCACAATCATAGTAGAACGGGACATAGGCAAAATAATGGACCAGAAAATCCGCATTCGACTAGCTCCGTCTATGTAGGCTGCCTCATCATAACTTTTAGGAATGGTCATCATAAACTGTCTAAGTAACAATAGGCCTATGGGATAATAGATACCCAAAAGGATTACCGCAGCCTGGGTATCCATAAGGTTAAGGTCACGTATTGTAAAAAACAGAGGAACCAGTGTGGATGAAACCGGAATCATCATGCCGGAAAGTAGAATAGGAAACGCAATTTTTTTACAGGCAAAGTCAATTCTGGCAAAAGCATAAGCTGCCATCGAAGTCACTATCAGCATAGCCAGCGTGGCAGAAGCGGAAATAAAGAAACTGTTCCAAGTGAACTTCAAAAAAGGAATCATGTCGAAAACTTTCTGATAGTTTTCAATATTCCATCGTTCTGGCCAAAAAGCAGGGGGCAAGTTAAAGGAATCGATTTCCCGTCTCATGCTGGTACCCAGCATCCACAAAAAGGGAAGGACCCAGATTAGACAGATCAGCAGACAACCCAAAACGATAAAGCCTTGGGATACCACCCGCTTAGCGATGGCTTTTTTTCTTTTCATACTGGCCGCTCCTTTATTCATAGTCGTACACCACCCATTTCTTTTGGCTCCACAATTGCAAAAGTGTCAGCAAGAACACAATGATGAACAGTATTGCCGCCACCGATGAGGCATAACCCATATCGTAGGCTTGAAATGCTTTACGGTAAATATACAGAGCCGCATTCGTGGTATAGTAGCCTGGTCCGCCGTTAGTGACGAAGAAAGGTTCGTCAAAAGCCTGCATAGTTCCGGTAAGGGAAACCATTAGGATAAAGAAGATCGTGGGAGTGATCAAGGGGAGCGTTACCTTCCAGAACATTTGAAAGCTATTGGCACCATCAATTTTGGCGGCTTCATAATAGGTATCAGGAATATTTTGTAGCCCCACAAAATAGTAAAGAAAATGCTGGCCGATGAATTTCCAAGCGCTGAAAATTACAATTGCCCACATAGCGGTTTCCGTACTGATCAGCCAGCGCACATTTTGATCTGGGGCCAAAATACCAACCTGTTGCAACAGCCAGTTGATTACGCCCCGGTTTTCGTTGAACATATAGTTCCAGGCGATGGCTACAGAAGCGGTGGTTGCTAGAACCGGAAAATAAATAAGGGTACGGGTCGCGTACTGCACCGCTTTCAACCGACAAGAGTGAACTAGAAACGCAATGAGTAAAGAAAGGCAAACATGTAGAGGAATAAGATATAATGGGATCCGAAAAGTGGCGCTCCACATATTGGCCGCATTTGTGTCTGTGGTGAATAGTTTCTCATAGTTGGACAATCCCACCCAAGTAGGATCTTTCATTAGATTGTAATCGGTAAACCCTAAGTAAAAGACTGTCCGAAATACAGGAATACCAATAAACACCAGAAAGACCACTAACAATGGCATCACAAATAGCCAGCCGGAAATATGATCTCTCATCCGGTTTTTTGAAGGCCTCCTATGAGCTTTTGTCACTCCGTTTGCTAAAGACGACGAATTCATATACATACCTCCCAGAGAATATATTGTCAGTTGAAATGCACTATATTGCATGGGCTAATACAGTATAAGAAGAAGTAAATTGTCTAAAATTATAAGGTGTTTCGTTTAAACTACCCAATTTTTAACAAAATAAAACTGTCGTTCTGAAAATTATGTGTTTATTATAATTGACACTTGATATTGTGCAAAGTGAGTGTACTGCACGTTTTTAGCACTATACTGCTCTCACTTCTGTTGCTTATTGCATCTTAAGCTAAAAAATAATAAATTAGTCTCATCGAGCCAGCATGCAAAGAAAATTAAAATACGTGTTTGCCACAAAGGAGGCATCTATGGGATTTATAATAGATTTTGATAGAATTGGAACGTTACTTAATAGTTTTTCTATTATCAGCGGTTTTTGCACTGATATGCTGGATCGTAACTATTTCGGACAGTATATCCATTTTAGGGGTCTATATCCTTTCTGCGAACTAGTTCACAGCACCGCAGAAGGGTATCGAAGATGTCTTGCTAGCGATAAAGGTGGCTGTACCAGTGCCAGGTTATCAGGCCAAGACTGTTATGTATACCGCTGTCATATTGGCCTGACAGAAATGTGTTTTCCAGTAACGTACAATGGTGACGTTTGCGGATATATCATTTTTGGTTCTATGCTCACAGACGACGATCCGAAGGATATTCGTCAAATTATTCTGGAGCGCTGCGCAGATTTTATGCCTAAAAAAGATAAAGAAAAATGGAAAGCTGCCTTAGAATCTATTCCGCTAGTAGATACCGAACGCCGGGAGGCTGGTGCTCGGGTAATGCTTTCCTGCATTGAAACCATTACTTCTAAATGCATCCGAATTCAAGACGATCCGATTTGGGAGCGGATCGACGGCTATATTGATGAGCATATTCACGATAAGATCACCATAGAGGATATCAGTTCGGCAATCTTTATCAGTCCATCCACTATTTATCATCGAACCAAACAAAATACAGGAATGTCTCTCAGCAACTATATAGCCCGTCGAAAAATGATTAAGGCCAGTGAGTATCTTTATCTTACGGACTATAAAATCAATTATATTTCTACTCTGCTCGGAATCGACGATTATAATTACTTTTCCCGCCTGTTCCGCAGAATTTTTGGAATGTCACCTACCCAGTACCGCAGCGCCAATATTCACCGGTTGGGTTTAGATCCCAGCCGGTACCGGCCCAATCTATCCGTTTCAGCTTTTGAGGAGGTCCCAAAATTATAAATAGGAGGTTATTAAAATGAAAAAACTTCACATGACTATTGATCCTCTTCAGGAAAAAAGCAAAATCAACAAAGAACTGTATGGCCAGTTTATTGAGCAGGCAGGTAGGGTCATTTACGACGGCTTATTTGTGGGAAAAAATTCCCCTATTCCTAACCAAGATGGGGTTCGCTTGGATATTATCCAGGCTTATCGGGATATCCGGGTGCCACTGCTTCATTGGCCCGGCGGCGGTGTCGCAGATTCTTACCACTGGTTGGATGGAGTTGGCCCCCAACAGGAAAGAAAACCTCTGATCAACCGCTGGACGCATCAGGTAGAAGACAATAGTTTCGGTACCCATGAATTTTTTAATCTATGTGAAGTCCTGGGGTGCGAACCGTATTTGGTATTTAACGTAGGTAGTGCCACTGTGCGGGAAACGGCCTCCTGGTTAGAATACATCACCTTTGATGGCGATACGGAAATGACTCGGTTACGGAAAAAGAATGGCAGAGAAAAGCCCTGGCGGCTGAAATATATTTGTATGGGTAATGAATGGTGGTTTTATGAGACCGCCCGAGGTTATTCAGAGGATTACCGGCGATACAGTCAATTTGCTCGGGAGTATGGAAATAATAAATTAGTCCGCCTTCTAAGAGGTCCTCAACATTTCTCTTATGAGCATACAGATCAGCTGGCAGATCTGGTGGAACCGGGAAGCTTTGATGCGATGACTCTTTATCAAATTATCCCCTCTATTCCGGAAGGGGGCAATCAAAGTATGCAGGGAGGCCCAATTATCAGCGGCGATAGCATAGAGTTCACGGAAGAGGAGTATTACGCTACCCTACAAAACGCGCTGAAAATCGATTACAGTATTACTCGTCATCTGGGAATCCTGAACCGCCGAACTGGAAATCAAGGAGTAAAGCTTGCAATTGACGAATGGGGCACCTGGTACCGGCAGGAAAATCCGAAAGAGCTGTGGTCTATGCATATGACCATGCGAGACGCTTTGATCGCAGCTACAGTGCTCAATATCTATAACCAACATTCTAAAGATTTGCTACTGTGCAGCTTGTGCATGTCCATCAATGCCCTATGCAGTATTTTGGAGACCAAGGGAGATCAGCTGATAAAAACTCCAGTTTATTACGTGTTTCGGATGTATCAAAAACACCAAGATGCCATCCTGATTCACAGTTTCGTCGAAGAAGACACTGTTTCTTTCCGCGGCGAAGAACTGCCTTGTATATCCTACTCTGTATCTAAATGCGGAGAAACTCTGCTTGCGACTCTGGTGAATTGTTCTCTGGAGAATGACTATTTTGTAGAAGTTGAGCTTCCCCATTGGTCTTGCCGGCGATGTGAGGGGGAAATTCTCACTGGAGAACTTCATAGTCGCAATACCTTTGAGGCGTCGAACACTGTGCTTCCGCAGGCGTTCACAGATTTTCAGGTAGAGGATGGGTTTCTGCGTCTTACTTTGCCAAAAGCTAGTGTCGTTTCCCTGACACTCGCACCATGATTTAAAGGAGAAACTTTTTATAAAATTTGGAAATACCGAAAATAAAACTAGTCATCTGCAGCGATAAAAATACTGTGGATTTCTAGTTCAAAGAAGCGTGGAAATCGTACTCTTCGGTACATTGCGTTTTGAGAAGGAACTGTTTTTAGATGATATAAAACAATATTTTCATCTTTCGCTTTTAAATTACTTCTTTCAAACATGAATAAAATTTTTTGCTAACTGTCACTTTTATTGAAAACTTTTGTTGGAATATTAATTAAATATTTAGATTATTACAATAGCAGACAAAACAAAGCGAAATTAAAGGGCTTGCCGTCTGCGATTCACAGACAACAAGCCCTTTCGGCTGCTCAAACAATTTTTATTTCAAAATATTATCTAACTCTTGAAGTTTACTTCATAACAAAAAGACGGTTTTTTGCCTTTTTCGCATTTTTAAAAATTGGATATCCACGGTGGGGCGATTTTGAAAAACCGGCCCTGAAAAGCCCGGAAACCCGCATGAATACTGAAAAAAATCGGGGTGACATCTATTTCGTCACCCCTTCTTGGAGCGCGAGACGGGAATCGAACCCGCGTGTTCAGCTTGGGAAGCTGACATTCTGCCATTGAACTACTCACGCATATTTGTAATTTAGCGATATTTATTGTAACAGATATCTTTTTCAAAATCAAGGGGACATCTTGATTTCTTTTCCCAAAACTTCGTAAAAAGTAACCGCTCTGTGAAAGTTCTGCCTATGCGAATCAGAAAATCAAACGGCCGCAGTTTGTCTTACTATTTCCCACCGCGAGTTCCGATATGGTGTCTTTTGTAAAGGTAAGAAAGCGACTTTTCGCCAAACACCTTTACAACCGTTGTTGATAACAAAGTTTTCTGTAATAGCGCACCTTGCACAAATTTAAAAGATAAAGCAGGCAAACGTTTGCCCGCTTTATCTTTAGTCACCTTTGACCGTATTATTTTGTTTTTTCTCTAATTTCCGTCAGCGCTTTTTCCAGGAACGCCTCTAAGGGCATGGATCCCAATACGCCATCTTTTCTGGAACGAACAGAGACCACATTTTCCTCGATTTCTTTTTCACCGATAATCAGCATATAAGGAATTTTTTCCATTTGCGCTTCCCGAATTTTATAACCGATCTTTTCATTCCGGCTGTCAGCGGTAGAACGGATCCCCTGGGCTTTCAGCTGTTGATCCACTTCTCTAGCCTTATCCAGGAACTTTTCGCTGATAGGCAGTACCCGAACCTGCTCCGGCATCAGCCACATAGGCAGAGCGCCGGCATACTTTTCGATCAGCAGCGCCAAGGTCCGCTCATAACAGCCAATAGAAGTTCTGTGGATAATATAGGGATTTTTAGACTTTCCGTCGGCATCCACATATTCCATACCGAATTTTTCCGCCAAAAGCTGATCAATCTGAATGGTGATCAGCGTATCTTCCTTGCCGAATACATTCTTAATCTGGATATCCAGCTTGGGCCCGTAGAAAGCCGCTTCGCCGACACCAATCGCGTACTCGATCCCCAGGTGATCCAAGATTCTCTTCATAGCGCCTTGGGCCTCATCCCACTGTTCGGGAGTACCGATATATTTGTCACGATCGTCCGGATCCCACTGAGAGAACCGGTAGGAGACATCTTCCGCCAGGCCCAGGGTTTCCAGCATATAGTTGGCAAGCTGCAGGCAGTTTTTAAACTCCTCTTCCAGCTGATCAGGGCGGCACATAAGATGGCCTTCGGAAATGGTAAACTGACGGACCCGGATCAAGCCGTGCATTTCGCCGCTGGCCTCGTTGCGGAACAAAGTAGATGTCTCGTTATACCGCAGCGGCAGATCACGGTAAGAACGCTTCTTATTTAAATAGGCCTGATACTGGAACGGACAGGTCATGGGGCGAAGGGCGAATACCTCATCGTCCTTTTCCTCATCCCCCAGCACAAACATACCTTCTTTATAATGATCCCAGTGACCGGACAGTTTATACAGATCACTTTTGGCCATATAAGGGGTCTTGGTCAGCATCCATCCTCTCTTTTGCTCCTCGTCTTCCACAAACCGCTGGAGAAGCTGGATCACTCTGGCGCCGTTAGGCAACAGGATCGGCAGTCCCTGGCCAATAATATCGCAGGTGGTAAAATAACCAAGCTCCCGGCCTAACTTATTGTGATCACGCTTTTTGGCTTCCTCCAAGGCCTCCAGGTGAGCGGTAAGCTCACTGGCCTTGGGGAAGGAAATCCCGTACACTCTCTGAAGCATTTTACTCTTGGAATCGCCTCTCCAGTAAGCGCCAGTGCAGCTGGTCAACTTTACAGCTTTCACTTTTCCGGTGCTCATCAGGTGGGGGCCGGCGCACAGGTCAACAAAATCACCCTGGCGATAAAAAGAAATCTTTTCCCCCTTGCCGGAGTGTTCTTGAATCAGCTCCACCTTATAGGGCTGTCCTTTTTCCTCCATTAGCTTAATGGCTTCCTCCGGTTCCAGTTCAAACCGCTCTAGAGGCTCGTCCTCCTTAATGATCTTCTTCATCTCGGCTTCAATTGCGGCCAAGTCATCAGGAGTGAGATTCTTGGGCAGATCAAAATCGTAATAGAACCCTTGATCGATCGACGGACCAATGGCGAATACCGCGTCTGGGAACAGGCGGCCTACCGCCTGGGCCATAATGTGGGAGGTCGTATGCCAATAAGCCTTTTTTCCTTCCTGAGAATCAAAGGTCAGCAGTTCTACCGTGCTGTCCTCTGTCACAGGGGTTCGAAGGTCCACCACCTGGCCGTTGAGCTTTCCCACGCAGGCCGCCTTATACAGGCCGCCGCCTAAGGATTTCGCGATCTCCCCGATGGTGACGTTATCGTCATATTCTTTTACCGCTCCGCCTTTCAGTGTAACCTTTACCATAGTTATGCGCTCCTTTACGAAAATAATTAGAAAAAGCCTCATCCCAAAAAGGGACGAGGCTTTGCGCTCCGTGTTTCCACCCAAATTCAGCAAAAGGGAAATCTTTCCCTCTGCCCTCAACTGACCTGTAACGGGGTCGGCCGGCACCGCTTATAGAACAAACGCCGTTCTCTTCGCGGCACACTCGAAGGCGGTAGAAAAAGCCGGTTTTACCGCAGACGCTCTCAGCCGGTGACATCCGCTCTCT
>CAUFXR010000063.1 GCA_959596515.1 uncultured Oscillospiraceae bacterium | reverse complement strand
AAGTAACCAAAGAGGCCACCGAGACTGAAGCGGGTTCCAGAGAGCGCGGCTGTGCGGTCTGTGAATATGTGCAGGTTGAAATCATCCCGGAGATCGGGCATGAGCACGGCATCCATGATGAAACGTGGAAATATGACAAAACCCAGCACTGGCAGGAATGCTCCTGCGGTGAAAAGCTGAATGTGGCAAACCATACCTACGGCGATTGGAAAGTAACCAAAGAGGCCACCGAGACTGAAGCGGGTTCCAGAGAGCGCGGCTGTGCAGTCTGTGAATATGTGCAGACTGAAGCCATCCCTGCAGCGGGAACCGGAGAGCCAACCGATTCGACTGATCCGACCGATTCATCCGATTCGCAGGGTCAGCAGGATCCTTCCGGCGACACCGGCAGCCCCCAGACCGGGGACAGCAGCAACATGATGCTGTGGATCAGCCTGATGATGGCCTCCTGCGGCGGCGTGCTGGGAATGCTGCTCTACAGGCGGAAAAAGGCGGCGGCCGGGAAATAAGGCTGAGAGATAAAACAAAACCGGCAAAAGCGCCTGCGGGCGGGCTTCGTGCAAAAACCACAGCCCGCCCCGGCGCAGCCGGTATCTTTTTCAAGAAGGGATATCCCTTCTATCCTTTGATATCTACCAAAGGATAAGCAATCTTATTTGACAAGGAGGAAAAATACAATGCAAGCAAAAAGGAAACTGACGGCGTTGCTGCTTTCCCTGTGTATGGTGTTGGGAGTGCTGCCCATGACCGCTTTTGCGGCGGGTGCGCCGGCTGCTCCGGGAGATTTAAAGCGGGAGTGGACAAACAGCGGTTTGAAAGTCAGCTGGAGCCAGCCGGAACCCATCGGAGAGCTGGAGATCTTTGAGTATGAAGTGTCCCTTTTCGTCGATGAGAATCTAAAGGAGAAAGAAACGGTTCGCCAGGCTACTGACTATACCTTTAAAACGTTTGGGGATTTAACAGAACCCACAAACTTTCGCGTGGAGGTGAAAGCGCGGGAGGCTATTTCCGGCACCGGCGATCGGGGCAATCCGGCGAGCTTTGATGTGACGGAATGGACTGAGTGGAGCAGCGCGAGTAAAGAGACATTCGTTGAAGACGACTCAATTAAAGTCAACACGGAGATCATTAAGCATTATACGGGAGTTGTAGATGTGGCTTTGCCCGGCAGCGACCAGAAGCTATATAAGGAGGGCATAGAAGCTGCAGATGATGCTGATATAGAAGCCATAATGGATCTGCTCTATGCCTATTTCGAGGAGAATAAGGCAACGGTTCCTGAGCTGGCGGATGTCGCAAAAGCAGACCTGACGACGGAAATGGTTTTGACCAGGATCGAATCGTCGAGAACAGTAGGGTCTATAAACACTGAGGGAAGACCTGTGGTAGTGGTACATGAGGTGGTGGATAAATATTACGATCTCAGGCTGGTATACAAAGAGCAACACGAGCATGTCTGGGCGGAAGACTGGACCAGCGACGGCACACATCACTGGAAAGCCTGCACGGCAGAGGGCTGCGCCGAAAAAGACCAGTACGGAGTGCATCAGATAGCAAACGGGGTTTGTACGGTGTGCAAGGCTGAAGTAGAAACATCCGGGGTACAGACGTATGCGGTAAAGGTGAACGGCATCACCGTCACCAGCGCCAACGCCAGCGACATTCTGGGTGATGCCGACGGTGACGGCGCCACGGCGTACTATGATCCGGCGGCCAACACCTTGACACTGGATAACGCCCAGCTGACATCCAGCGGCTTCGGCGCTGTATGGGCGCAGGAAGAGAACTTTACCCTTGTGCTGAAAGGTGAGAATCAGATTACCGGAGAAGGGGACTTCCCTCACTCCGCGGTTTATTCCCACGGGGCTATGACGGTCAAAGGAAACGGAAGCCTGACCACCAGCGGCACCTATTTCGGCCTGTTTGGCAACAATACCATTACCATTGAAGACGGGGCGTCTGTAGATCTTACCGTTGACTTTTCCAGCGACGAGCAGGATCAGCCATATGCCGCAGTCAGAGCAATCGGCGGACTGACGGTGGACGGCGCGACGCTGAATGCGAAGAACAATGCAACTCAGGATGCCAGTTTCGGCACTCCGGGCATTAATACTGACCTTACGGCGATTAACGGAGCGAAGGTGAATATTTCTTCCGTAAACGATCACGGCATCTGCGGTGATGTCATCGTCAGCGGAGCCGGAACCGTAGTAAATGCCTCTTCTGCAAGCGGCGAGCACTATGGTATCTTTGCTGGCCAGGAAGATATCTTTGGTGAATTGGGCGGCGATCAGAAGGGGATCTTCACCATCTCCGACGGAGCGGTTGTCACTGCCAGCGGCGGAAAGGGCGCCATGCGCTGGAAACCTGACTTATCTGGCTACACCGATCCTGTTGTAGCGGCCGGTGATTCTGCTGCGGCTGAGGAAATTATTGGCGATCCTGCCGGCACAGAGTATCAGAACGAAAAATATGTGCAGGTTCGTTCCTCTTTGGAGCCGGTTGAACCCACTGAGCCAACGGATCCTACTGACCCGACCACTCCTACCGACCCGACTGAGCCAACGGATCCTACTGACCCGACCACTCCTACCGACCCGACTGAGCCAACCGATCCAGCCAAGCCCGAACAGCAGGGCAAGCCTTCTGGGCAAACAGAAAGCCCACAGACCGGGGACAGCAGCGATATGGCGCTGTGGATCGGCCTGATGCTGGCTTCCTGCGGCGGCGTGCTGGGAATGCTGCTCTACAGGCGGAAAAAGGCGGCGGCCGGGAAATAAGGCTGAGAGATAAAACAAAACCGGCAAAAGCGCCTGCGGGCGGGCTTCGTGCAAAACCCACAGCCCGCCCCGGCGCAGCCGGTATCCTTTTCAAGAAGGGATATCCCTTCTATCCTTTGGTGGATACCAAAGGATAAGCAATCTTGTTTGACAAGGAGGAGAAACCAAATGCAAGCAAAAAGGAAACTGACGGCGTTGCTGCTTTCCCTGTGCATGGTATTGAGCGTACTGCCGGCGGCGGTGTTCGCAGCAGACGATCCGCTCGTTGGGGGGAGCCAAGAAACCGACCCCTATGAGCCGCAGATGATTGACAAAATCGAGTTGGAGGTAGACGCGCCGGCAGAAGGCAAGCCTGCAGATTTCAGTATTCAGAGTCAGGAAAGCGACCCGTATACCGTAAATGGTGTGTACTGGTCTAAGTGCGCCGACGAGGGCGATGAAAACACGCTGGTTTCCATGAGCGTAGACGATTCCTTTGAAAAAGGCTGGTACAGGCTGGTGCTGTACGTATATATGGATTTCAACTACGCCGCGACAGAGGATATTGCGGTTTCCCTGGTCGGCGCACAGCCGGAAAGGCTGGTCGTTGATAGAGAACTCGAATCAACGGTGGTTGTTGACGCATGGTTCGCCATCGACCCGCCTGAGAAACAGGAAATCACCCGTCTTGCTTTTGACGAGATTCCCGTGCCGGCGGCAGGCATCGATTTTGGCCAGGCGGAAGATACCATTGAAAAGCAGGTGGCGCAGGCCCATGATGAGCAGGTGAAGATTTACAGCGCCGACTATTACGAATGGAGCCTGGATTCTTATGACGACTATCATGTTTGGAATACAGTATATTCCGGAGATGAATACGATGGGTCCCTCGCGTATGGCGTCCGCATGCTCCTGTACGCCCAGACCGGCTGGTATTTCGGGGATACGCCGCCGGAGGTTACGGTAAACGGCGAAAAAGCGAAGGTCATATCCCTCGACCCTTACAGAATCGAGGTGTTCATGCAGTTTGGAGACATAGTTGTGGATTATATCTACCTAGACAGTGAAATATGGCCGCTTGATGGGCAGGAAATCCGCATGGAGCCGGATAACTTTACAGTGGGTGACGACACGCTTGGCGCGCCCGCCAAATCGCTGTTCACAATCAAGGACGCCCGGATGTTAATTAAGCCGGAAGGAAGGGGGGACTGGCGGGATCTGACGGCGGAGGATACGCATTTCAGTACAGAAAACGACTATACTTTTTATGCCGAAGTAGAGGCGGCGGACGGTGTGGTGTTCGCGCAGGACGCCGGAGGAACCATCCGCGCAGACAAAGATGCGACGGTTACCGTATCACCCGACGGGAAGAGCGCAACTCTGTTCCACGAGATCGTTCTCAGGGTTTACAGGAAAGCCTATGCGCGGACGACCAGGTACGACAACGACCCCATGTTCGAAGGTATGGACATGACAGATTGGGAAACAAAGGATCACAAAAGCGTGCCTTTGACGATGAATGCGCCGGAGCCGGGCGTAACAATCGAAGATCCCACATTCGGAACCCCGGACGGTAAGGAAGTTATAGAAGGGATGAACGTAGAACTCTATTGGTACGAAGTTCCCTATGTCGGCTCTCAAAAGCCTATCAGTTACTTCGCTGAAACATTTGAAGCGGGCAAAACCTATATGCTGAAAATATCTTTTGTAAGCTTCCGGTCACGCTCCTATTATGTTCCGCCTGATTTTGACATTGAGTATGTTGTGGATCAGGACGGAAATATACTCAACTATGCGCGTAAGGATTCCATTACGATCGATGAGCACGATAGAGATCTCTTTTTCTGGTTTACGGTCGGCGAGGTTGGGGAGCCGGAAGTGGTAGAGCAGATCGACATTACCGGGCCTGAGGATCTTGTCGGGCTTTTGGGGCAAGAGACTGATCGGTTAAGTTCAGAACAGCTAAGCAATTTTAAACTCTCTTCAGATGCATTTGTGATCGACAACGGCGTCTGGTTCTATTCCTCCGGTTCCAGTTCCAATTTTTTGCGACTGGACTTGCGGGTAAACAGCGGGTATCGGTTTAAGCTCCCACAGCGGCAGGCGCTTTCTTACAACGGCGATTCCAGTAACATCACCTATTATTCTGATAGCAACGAATTTGACGACTTCGTCGTGTACATTTTCCCATCCGACGCTGAGCCGCACACCCACATATACAGCGAAGAGTGGAGCTCGGACGAAAACAATCACTGGCATGCTTGCGAGTGTGGAGCAAAGGCGGATACGGCCGCTCATACCTATGGCGAGTGGAGCGTCACCAAAGAAGCTACTGAAACGGAAACGGGCTCCAGGGAGCGCACCTGCACGGTCTGCGATTATATGCAGACAGAGACGATCCCGGTAATCGAGCATGAGCACAGCTACAGCGAAGAGTGGAGCTCGGACGAAAACAATCACTGGCATGCTTGCGAGTGTGGAGCAAAGGCGGATACGGCCGCTCATACCTATGGCGAGTGGAGCGTCACCAAAGAAGCCACTGAAACGGAAACAGGATCCAAGGAACGCACCTGTACGGTCTGTGCATATGTGCAGACTGAAGCCATCCCTGCAGCGGGAACCGGAGAGCCAACCGATTCATCCGATTCGCAGGGTCAGCAGGATCCTTCCGGCGACACCGGCAGCCCCCAGACCGGGGACAGCAGCAACATGATGCTGTGGATCAGCCTGATGATGGCCTCCTGCGGCGGCGTGCTGGGAATGCTGCTCTACAGGCGGAAAAAGGCGGCGGCCGGGAAATAGCCTGTCTGCCTGAAACCAACCGAAAAAGCCGGCGGGAAGCGGCGGACGGAAACGGGACTATGTGTCCTGGCCGCCCTTCCCCGGCTGGACCGGAAAGAAACGGAGGCGACTTATGAAAAAACTGTTTGCGGCGCTGCTGACGCTCTGTATGGTGTTTGGGATGGCCGTCCCGGCCTTTGCGGCCGGAGATCCCCTTACCATCCGCTTTTACTACGGCGGCGCGGACTACGGCAGATATAAGGAAGGCTGGATTGACGTCGGCAATATTGATACCGGCGCCGGCCGGTTCTATGCGGCGATAAACTTCGGGGATGAGGAAATTGGAGGGGACATCAATCCTGCGGACAAAAGCATCACCGGCAGCCATGACCTCATCGGTTCAGCGTGGCTGTATTATGATGTGGAGGCTGCGGACAGCTCCAGCTTCTCCGTTGCGCTCCCCAAGGGTCCGAGCTACCACTACCCCGGCAGCGAATACAGCCCGCCCGAGACCACCGAGTTTGCCGCATGGGTGGTGAGCGACGGAAACGGCGGGTATAAGGAGCCGGATGGTTCCGTCACGGCGGAGGATGTTCAGAACGCAATCGTGACGGACGAGGAAGGAAAAAGAGTCGCCGTGATCAAGGCGGCTTTTCCGGCGGTTGTCATAGACAAAAACGCGCTGACCTATGAAGAGACCGGACATCCGAAATATGCCGTCATCCTGCGAGCCAATGGCGGAACCTTTGCGGAGGATGGCAGCGACCATTTGTATGTGTGCCCGCAGTCGCTGGAATATTCCGCTCTGAACGACTTTTTCGTGGAGGCATCCTGTCCTAAGCCGTCAAACGGCGATATGGTGTTCGCCGGCTGGTACAAGGACGAGGCCTGCACCGACGGGCCGGTCACCTATCTGAACATTAACGACGATTTGAAGGAAGAACCCGCCTACGTCGCACCCTATGTGCCGATGGATTTGTACGCAAGGTGGGAGCCGGCCGGTTTTGTGCCGGGCAATACCTCCACGCCGGCGGATGAGCCGGGCGGACCTTCGGAAAACAATACCCCCGCCCCTTCGGACGAGGGAAACAGCAACCTCCCGTTTGCTATCGGCGCGATTGCCGCCATTCTGCTTTTGGGCCTGCTGACTCTGCTGTTCCTGCTGTGGAAGGGACCCGTTACCCTGAGCTTTTACTACGGCGGCGCGGACTACGGCAGTTACAGGGACGGCCTGGTGAATTTGGGCCGTGTGGATACAAAGGCCGGCAAGCTCCAGGCGGTTTACCGCTACCTTGACCCTGAGACGAAAACGTGGAAAACACTGGTCGGGACGATCAATCCGGAGGATAAAAGCATTGACAACGATGACCCGCGGCTCCTGAAGGGCAAGCTCTATTACAACAGGAAGCCGTTTCTCAGGCTTAAGTTTTCTGTCCCCCTGCCGGATGGCGTGGACTATCACTTCCCCGGCGGCGAGGGCGCTGAGCCGGTCACCGTAAGCTTTGCCGCATGGATGGTAAAGGACGGAAACGGCGGCTACAAGGCCCTGGAAGATCCCGTCACATCCAAAGCGGTAAAGCCTGCCGTGGAGACGGAGAAAGTCAAGCGGCGTAAGGTTCTCATCACGGCGGCGTTCCGTTCGGATATGGCAGACGAGTATGCCCTGAATGACGAGAACGGGAATCCCCGGTACGCCGTCAGGCTGCATGCCAACGGCGGGGCTTTTGAAGCGGACGGGACCGATCTGCTGTATATGAAGCCGCGGTCGCTGGAATTTGCAGACCAGGAGCTTTTCTATGTGGAGGCCACCTGCCTGAAACCGACGAGCAGCGGCAAGGTATTCACCGGCTGGTACAGGGATAAAGCCTGCACCGCCGGCCCGGTAACAGGGCTTAAAATCCTTGAAGAGCTGAAAGAGCGCCCTGTCAGGGAAGCGCCCTATGCGCCGATGGATCTCTACGCCAAATGGGAGACGCAGGAAAGCTGAAAACGCAGAAGAGATATCCCTCCTTTATGCTTTGGTGAATACCAAAGCATAAAGAACTTTAACTGCGGCAAAGAAGGTTATTCGTTCCGCCCTGGCTGCCTGAACCGGCGCACCGGGGAACGGATGGCATAGAAATACAGAGAAAAAGGCGGTGATACCCTAAAGAGAATCATCAAACCGTTTATTCACATGAATTTTATCTTGAAAGGAGAAAAATCAATCATGAAACTAAAGCGCAAACTTCTTGCAGGACTGCTGACCCTTTGTATGGCTGTTGTAATGGCTGTGCCGGCATTTGCGGCGAACGGCCCCTCGTCCGGGGACATGAGCTCCGCATGGGTGCAGCTGGTTCAGGGAGAAACAGGCAAGTTTCTGTACTCAAACAGCGGCAAAGTTGACACTGTGGAGGGCGCTGTCTATGACAAGGCTACCAACACCATCACCCTGACAAACTACAACCACCCGGAAATGACCCTTGCCACCAACGAGATGGGCGACGATTTGAAGCTTCATCTGGTGGGTGACAATCATATCGCCGAACTGGTTGTATGGGGCTTCGGCTGGGGCGGCAATCTGGAAATTACCGGAGACGGCTCCCTGACCATCAATGAAAACAAAACGTCTCAGACTGCGGCGATCCGCTTTATGGCCGAGGGAACACAGGGTCTGCTCAAGGTCGGCTCAAACGCTTCTGTGACAGCGTATAAGAGCGCAGGTGAAAACACTTATTCTGCGGCCTTTGTATCGACAACATCCTCAACCCTTCCCTTCACAGGTAATCTGGAAACAGAGCTTGCCCTGACCGCCAATTCCGGCATCGAGGGGGAGACCACCGAAAGGGAAAATGTCATATTTGAAAGTGGATATGTTGCTCAAAACTGGAAGGTTCTCACCAAGGGCGAGGACGGAAAGAAATACGGCGTTAGTTACGGAACAATCTACACCGGCAGCGATTTAACAAACGGCAAGCCTGTGGGCTATATCCACGAGCTGGTGAAGGTGGAAGGACTTCCTAGCCAAAATGAATATCTTGCCGTTCCTATTGCTACCGTTGACGGACTTGAAAAGGACGCTCTGCCTGAGGGATATACCGACTCAGGGGAAACCATCACCGCCAGAACAGGCGATATCAGCTCTATGACAGTGCTGATCAAGGACGGGCAGAAGTTTTATTGGGGAGGAGACCCGAATCAATCCCAGTGGTTGGTCTATCAGACCGCCGTTGATAAAGTAACTGCGGAGGATTGGGGTCAGACAACCCTGACAAAAATTGTAGTGCCTGTGGCTGGAGAAGGCGTCAGCGGTGCGACCGAAGAAGATATTCCGGCAGGCTATACCACCAACGTGGTAAAGACCGGCATGTATAGCTACTACTGCACCAATGATGTGATCAAAGTATCCCCGTCCGGGACTTCTACCGATCCGGGCACTGATCCTGGAACAAAACCTGGTGAGGATACTGGCGCCAAAGATCTGACTGCTTCCGAAACCGGTGTTTCCATCTCCCTGACCGATGGAGTGCCAGAGGGTGCAGAGCTTTATGCCGACACCATTGCACAGGAAAGCGTGCTGGGAAGCCGTCCGGAACTGAAAGAGGAGCTGCCGGGCCTGCTGTCCATTTACGAGATCAGCGTTAGAAAAGACGGTAAAGCTCTGGAAATCAAGGATAACCCCATGACGGTCAAAATCCCGATGAACGACCACCTGAAGGGCTACAAATACTATCAGGCGGTATATCTGGGCGAAGAGCTGGAACGCTTTGACGCGGTGGCGGAAGGCGACTTCCTGGTGTTTGAGACTACCCATCTGAGCCAGTATGCTATCCTTGGCTCCAACACACCGTTTTCAACCAGTACGGTTCAGGACGAAGAGCAGACCGGCGCGGGCGATCAGTCTTCCGATACAACTAATCCGCAGACCGGGGACGGCAGCAACATGATGCTGTGGATTGGTCTTCTGGCTGCATCCGGAGCCGGCGTCTATGGCATGACGCTTTACAGCAGAAAGAAAAAGGAACAGAATATATAACATTTTACGGCCGCCATCAGACAGATGGCGGCTGTTTTAGAAGGAAGGTGGGACTATCAAACGAATTGTGATTTTGGAACTATCAGACCAGGATAATGTTGCTTTAGAGGAAATTTCAAAGATTTTGGAGCGTCATCCTGATTTGAAGCTGATTGAAATGGTAGTTGAACCGACATTGATTTTTAACCACCTCATAATTGACACAGGAAAAAGAAAGGTATACTATAATCAGCAGGAGGTATTACTGACAACAAAAGAGTATGAACTACTTTACCGACTGGCCTTGTATGAAGGGCGGGTGTTGTCATACAGGCAGCTTTATGAGGCTGTATGGGGAGAAGATCCAATGGGAAATGAAGCCAATGCGGTAAGCTGTCATGTATACGGCCTGCGCAGAAAATTTCGTGAGATAGCACTCAGCTTACCTTCTGCTATCCGTTGTGTTCGAGAAGTTGGCTTTTGTTTTGAGGATATTACGGAATAAATAGGGGAAACGACCTGATAGCAGGTCGTTTCCCCTATTTATTTGAGCCATAAAGTCTTTTCTTACGGTGCAGTATTCAAAGGGCGGTAAAATTTTACATTATACAGCATTTTGTTGTTTGTTCTTGTCTAAACTTGCGACCGACTACGAAAATTCTACGGAAAATCTCGGAAAAATCTACAAAATTAGACGGTATAATCCCTATATCAACAATTATGAACGGGGATAAACATACCGGGCGGTTGTCCTATCCCCGCAGGGGGATAAAATGCCGGGGATAAAAAAGCAAACGGAAGCGTGATCTCAATTGGAGCGAATCTGAAATGAGGGCAACGAGCGAAAAGTATCGCCTTAATTCCTATGACGGCGAAGAACTGCCGTTTGAGAACTATATGAAACTTGACAATACAAATCCGGCTCCAGATGAAGTTGCAAAAATGATTAAAGCACTCTTTTCAATCGAGGAGTAATTTACCGAAAGGAGTATCGAAATGATATTTGAAGAAAAAACAATCATATTGAAAGATGGCAGGACCGCCATCTTAAAAAGTCCATGTGTTGAGGATGCGGAAAAATTACTGAACTACATAAAGAAATCTTGTAGTGAAACTGATTTTCTTGCACGCTATCCCGAAGAATGGACAACAACTATCGGGCAAGAGGAAGCATGGGTAAACCGCTTGCGCTCTGCCCCTGATACATTGGGTATCACCTGTTACGTTGACGGTGAGGATGCCGGCAACTGTGAGATCAGCTTCAGAGGAGACATGAAAGTATCGCATCGTGCAACCATTGCCAATGCTATTCTCAAAGACTATTGGAACCTCGGTATCGGCTCTGCAATGTTCGAGGAGCTTGTATCGGCGGCACAGAACCGAGGAACCGAGATTATGGAGCTGGAGTTCATAGAGGGCAATGACCGTGCAAGACACTTGTACGAAAAATTCGGATTCCGTGTTGTTTGCGAAAGACCGAATATGTTTATTTGTCTGCACACAAGCTTGTGCAGACTGCGGTGATAAGAAAAAGACATTCCGCTTTGGCTTATATGGATTTTAGAGCTTTTTAAAATCCGGTTTGCTGAAGCAACCGTTTTATGTAATGAAAAGGAACTGTTAGTTCCAAATAATTACACCTGTAAAGAAGCGCACAATCAGACGGGATTCTCCCCGTTTTGTCTGTGTGCTTTTTTAGCCCGTAAGCATATTCGCTCTCCTCCAAATGACCTGGATTTTTAGAAAATTCAGATTAGCTTGGAGGAAGAACGATGTATAAAAGAAACGACGGTCTAACCGAAGACCATAGACTGCAAAATCAATTTACGGCGTACCTGCGCAGCGCGGTTCATAACGGTCGGATAGATTATCTCCGTGGGAAGGACAAGCCGCAGCGAATTGAAATAATGCTGGAGGACATGGATTATCTAATGGCTGAAGAAAGTGACTTTCTTTTGCAGCTTGCTGAATATGAGGCGTTGCGTCAGGCCCTGCAAGAGATCAAGGAACAAGAACGGTACATACTGCTGGCAAGAGTCATTGATGAAAAGGGCTTTGCTGAAATTGCCGATGAGGTCGGCCTGAGCTATAAAGGGACGGCAGCAGTGTATTACCGTACCCTTGAAAAGCTGAGAAAACTTCTGAGAGGTGAAGAAAATGAATTTTAGAGAACTGCTCATATTGGCGAAAGCAAATCACCCGCAGGCGATGGAAACGCTGCTCTCCATGTACCGGCCGCTTCTGATGAAAGAAGCAGTGGTCAACGGTACATTTGACGAGGATCTGTATCAGGAACTGTGTATTGTTTTTCTGCGCTGTGTCCGGAATTTCCGGGTATAGAAACAGGTAAGAAAAGCAAAAAGAAAGGGGGCGCCGCAAGGCGTCCCCTTTCGTCCCCGCTGGAAGCGGCGCCAGCGTATCTACCACCGGCAATCGTTCATTACGCTGCGTTTTCCATGAGATCGCTCATCAGGACATCGACGAGTAGTTTCCCGGACAGGGTTCCCGTGCGAACGGTAACTTGGTCTTTGCGCAGCTGTTCAAATTCCTCCGTACGCAGTGCCCGGCTCTGTCTGGCAAGCGACCGGTCTTCAGTTGTCAGGCGCTTTGCCACAACCTGCTGCCATTTGAGAAGAAAGCCCGTGGCCTGCTCAATATCCTCATATTGTTCATTGAGTGTGGAGCGTTTCTGCCGTATCGTACCGTCCGGCTCAATTTCCAGCGTATAAAATGCTTTCGTTGGGTCGGTACTCTTGCGTAAAAAGAGGATGTACGACTCCCGGTTTTCAATCCGATCCCAGTAGCGGTCGCTGTTCGCAATACAGTGAGTGAGGGCATTCCCTTCAAGAATAATATCCTCAACGCCGGTGGGGGCAACAATCATGTACTCTTCATCGCTGTATTCATACTTTTCTTTGAGCGACTGACAGATTTCATCAATATGGGGATACTCATTCAGGATTTTGCCCACACGGATCGTCATGCTCGTCCCGTACTTCTGACAGCTTTGAACCAATTCGTTGTGCCGCCTTTTTAGATCCCGCACACGGTAAATGAGTTCATCGTCCGTATTCATGTGCAGCCCTTTCGCCATGGAGAGATAGTCGGCCCATGTGTTGATAACATTGTGGCTGGACATATGCTCTTTTGACATCTGCCGGGCAATATAATTGTGGATTTGAGAAATGCTCATTTTCTCTCGGATAAATTTTAAGTCGCTGGGCGTGATTTCTTCCCTGCAAAGCCAGGAAATGGTGCGGTCTGGGATTTCCTTTCCGGAAGCCTTTTCGTATTGCAGCCAGTTCAGGAAACCGCTGCCGCCGTTGTTTTTCCGAAGCCTCTTCAGCTTCTGCCCGTCAATACCGAGCAGCTTTGTCAGGCTGCTTTCCTGGATAGACAGGGGAACGTCATCACAGCCGTATTTATGACGACCTTTCACGTGTTCCTTTGCCAGACGGGAAAGCCCCGCCTTCACAAACTTTTCGATGTACGGGCGCTTTTCATAGGCAATCAGGTATTCCTCCGGATCAACACATTTGTTGCCGCGGACATATTCCAGAAGTCCGGTTTTCTTTAGTTCACGCTTTGAAAGGGCTGGAAGTGTTTTGCCGTACACCATACCGGAATAGTCCGTATACCAGCCGCTCTTGTTAATATATCCATTTATCCATCGATAAGTTTTCTGCTTATAAAGCCCCCAGTAATAAGCACGCTGGGGAATAACGTTTTTATCGCAGATCATGCGGCGGATTTCATGGACATAGCATTCCGGCGTCATATACTCTCCCTTTCGATAGGTGCGGTGACCTTCAAATTCCCGAACCATGACGCCATCTTTGCAGCGTTGAATCAGATAGAAATAAACATTCTGGGTATGGAAAAAGCCTGACCGTCCGATGCTTTTGAATGTAATCTTGTGGCGGCAGCAGGGGCAGCGCCCTTCCTTATTATACAGAGGCTTATGGATACTAAATTGCAGGACGAAAAAACCTCGGTATCTTATGATGTCCTTGAAATGAGCGGCAGCCGTGCCGTTTGGAAAGAGGTGCTTGCGGTATATTCGGTCAAAGTCAATACCGATCCGGATAATCCTCAAGAGGTTGCAACGATGGACGAATCGAAAAAGCAGCTTCTCACGGACATTTTTTGGGAGATGAACGAGATAAGCTCCAGCACCGACACCAAAACGGAGACGGTCATTACCGAAACCGATGACGGTCACGGAAATATCGTGGAGACGGAAAGCACGGTCACGCAAACCTATCTGTATATCACGGTCAGCCATAAGACCGCCGATGAGATGGCGGCGCAGTATAGCTTTAATGAGGAACAGAAAGAGTATCTCGCAGAGTTGCTTGCCGATGAAAACAATTCATTGTGGTCGCAGGTGCTTTATGGGATTACGGGGACAGACGATCAGATCGTAACCGTTGCGCTTTCCCAAATCGGAACAATGGGCGGCGATCCGTACTGGTCTTGGTACGGTTTTAATTCCCGTGTAGAGTGGTGCGCTTGCTTCGTTTCGTGGTGCGCTAACGAGTGCGGGTATATCGACGCCGGCGTGATTCCGAAATACGCAGGCTGCGTCAACGGCGTACAATGGTTTAAGGACAGAGGGCAATGGCTGGATAACAGCGCAGAGCCTACGCCGGGTATGATTATCTTCTTCGATTGGGCGGACGAAAGCGGTCAAGACGGATTATCCGACCATACGGGTATCGTCCAAAAGGTAGAAAATGGCAGAGTTTACACAGTCGAGGGCAACTCCGGAGATTCTGTTCGCCAGAACAGCTATCCGGTTGGATATTATGAGATACTCGGCTACGGTGCGCCTGCCTATTGATCGGAGGGCAAAAACGAGCCGCTTGCTTAAATGCAGGCGGCTTGATTACATAAAAATTCGCAAAAAGGTATTGACAAATAGAATCTCAGTGGGTATACTTTGCTTGTAAGATAGTTAGTTACTCAACTAACAGACAGACAGGCAGGTCTAGGAGGTGCTATGATTGAATGTAAATCCGAATATAGATAAACCGATCTTTCTTCAGATCGCAGAGCAGCTTGAAGATTCTATATTTACTGGTGCTTTTCCTGAAGAAACACAAATCCCATCGACAAATGAAATTTCTGCGCTGCTCAGTATCAATCCACATACTGTTCTAAAAGGAATGAATGTGCTGGTTGACGGGGGAATCATCTAAGGAAGTAAAAAGAAATTTGGCAGGAACCGGCGTGTTAAGTCACGCCGGTTCCGATTCATTTAGGGACTCCCTTCCAATTTTCAAAGGGATGCGGATTTGTCCCACATAGGTAAAGTACAAATCTATCTGTACATGCTTCCTCCCGTTCTCCCTTACCGGGCTGTGTACCACAATCTTGCTTACAAGTTCATTGAGAATGGCGGCGTCAAGTTCCGGAATATCCAGGTACTTGTCCACCAGCTTCAGAAACTCGTTCACATCGGAAACCTGCCCGGACTGTTCCTCGATTTCCCGTTCCAATACGGCGGCAAGCTGTTCAATCTCTGCCTGCTCCTTCTCGTATTGGCGGGATAATTTTAAGTACCGGCTGTCGGATAGCTTACCCAGCACATTGTCCTCATAGATGTGCTGGATAATCCTGTCCAAATCCTCCATCCGCTTTTTTGCTCCGGAGAGGGCTTTCTGCTTTTCCGTCAGTTCCGCTTTGCGGCTTTCTTCGTCCTGCGCCAGCATTTCCAGCTTGAAATTCTTCCGGAACATACGGACATAAGTCAATGTCCGCTGGATACTCTCCAGCACGATCCGGTAAAGCACCTGTTCCCGGATATAGTGGATTTGGCAGGAGCCGGTGTTGCTCTTGTAGTTGGAGCAAACGAAATGATTCTGGCTGTCATCCTTGTAGGTGTTGCAGGTGCAGAAGTACAGCTTGGCCCCGCAGTCGGCGCAGTAGAGCAGGCCGGAGAACATGCTGGTCCTTCCTGTTTTTGTCGGCCTGCGTTTGTTCTTCCGCAGTTCCTGCACCCGTTCCCACTGGCCCTTCTCAATGATGGCGGGCTGGGTGTCCTCAAAGACTTTCTGGTTCTCAACCGGGTTTTCCATCCGCTTTTTGAATTTCAGGGACTTGGTATAGGTCTTGAAGTTCACGGTACAGCCCGTGTACTCCCGCCGCTCCA